>NZ_JZWV01000298.1 GCF_000966975.1 Streptomyces katrae
CACCCCCCCACCACCCCTCGACCCGCCCCTCCGCCCCGGGCGGCGGGGCGCAGCGGACCGAGCCCCGCCCCGTGCTGGTCGAGGGCCGGGGGCCGCTGTCCCGCGCCGTGGTGGCCGCCCTGCGCGGCGGCCCGCCCCCGGCCCCGGACACCGCGGCGGCCCGGGGGGCCGACCCGTGGGGCGAGGACCTCCACCTTGCCCTCTACCTGCTCTACGAACTGCACTACCGGGGCTTCGAGGGCGTGGACGACGCCCTGGAATGGGATCCGGCGCTGCTGGCGGTGCGCGGAACCCTGGAGGACCGTTTCCTCCACGCCCTGCGCACGGCGACGGCCGGGGCCCCGCAGACCGTGGCCGAGGCCTTCGCCGCCCTCCTCGTCGAACCCGTGGACCTGTCCGGAAGCCTCAGCCACCACCTGGAGACCGAGGGCGAGCTGTGGCAGCTGCGCGAGTACGCGGCCCTGCGCTCCCTGTACCACCTGAAGGAGGCCGACCCGCACGCCTGGGTGATCCCGCGCCTGTACGGCCGGGCCAAGGCCGCCATGGTCGCCATCGAGTACGACGAGTTCGGCGCCGGCCACCCCGACCGGATCCACGCCCGCCTCTTCGCCGGCCTCATGGCCGACCTCGGCCTGGACACCGCCTACGGCCACTACCTGGACCGGGCTCCCGCGCCCCTGCTCGCCACCGTCAACCTGATGTCCCTCCTGGGCCTGCACCGCGCCCTGCGGGGGGCCCTGGTCGGGCACTTCGCGTACGTGGAGGTGACCTCCCCGCCCGGCTCCCGCCGCCTCGCCAGGGCCATGCGCCGGTGTGGGGCGGGTCCGGCGGCCGAGCACTTCTACGCCGAGCACGTGGAGGCCGACGCGGTCCACGAGCAGGTCGTGCGCCACGAGGTCGTCGGAGGCCTGCTCGCCGACGAGCCGGAGCTGGAGTCCGACGTCGCCTTCGGCTGCGCGGCGACCGTCCTGCTGGAGGAGCGCCTCGCCGCCCACATCCGTACGGCATGGGACCGGCACCGCTCGGCCCTGCGCACCCCGGCCGGCGCCGGGCCGGCACCGTCGGCGTGACCACACGGTGCCGGCCCCTCCCGCCCCGGGCGGCCGGGGCCGTTCCGCCACCCGGGGGCTCGCCCGTCCGGCGGACGTATCCCCGGGTGCGGGGCGCGGCCGCCCGGACGGGATACGGATGTTCCTGCTGTCCGCCCCATCGCCCCAGGGAGACCCGATGAGCTGCATCAACCGACGCGACCTCGCACTGCTTGCCCTCCGCGCCGGGACCGGAGCCGTGCTCATGGCGCACGGTACGCAGAAGCTGTTCGGCTGGTTCGGAGGGGGAGGCCTGGACAAGACCGCAGCCGCGATGGAGCACATGGGCTTCGTCCCCGGCCGCCAGAGCGCCCTGGCCGCGGGGCTCGGCGAGACGGGCGGCGGCGCCCTGCTGGTCCTGGGCCTGGCGACCCCGGCGGCGGGCGCGGCCGCGGCGGGCGCCATGGCCGGAGCGGTGTCCGTCCACGCCCCGCACGGGTTCTTCGCCCAGGCCGGCGGATTCGAGTATCCGGCGTTCCTCGGGTTCACCGCCGCCGCCATCGGCCTCGCCGGTGCGGGCCGCTACTCCCTGGACCACGCCACCGGCCACACCTTCGACCAGCGGTGGATGCTCGTCCTGGCCTTCACCGCGAGCGCGGCGGCGGCGGCCGCGGTCGTCGCCAGACGCGCCCGGGGGCAGCAGTCCGGCGGCGGGGACTCCGCCTGAGCCGGTCCGGGGGCGGGACGGCGAACGGTCTGGCGTGATCTTTTCAGACCGGAAACAGGCTGTCACGGTGCGCGGCCAGCACATAGGAATGGGCTGCCATTTCCCGTTGGCCGATTTCGCCTCCAAGGAGCCCGTCATGACCCGTTTGCGCACCACCGCCATGGCCTTCGCCGGTGCCGCCGCGATGTTCGCCCTCGCCGCCGCCCCCGCCCAGGCGGCCCCCGGCGACGTGACGACCACCTGCGCGAACACCGCCACCCCGGCGGGCTACGTCGACGTCAACTGGGGCTACAGCGCCAGCTGCGGCGGCCAGAACCTCGCGCCGAACATCAAGCAGATCAAGCAGCTCACGGGCCTGCCCATAGGCACGGTCGTCCAGGCCTGCGGCTCCACGTACTACCCGGCCGGCTGGGTCGCGACCAGCTCGTACTTCTCCAACTCCTGCGTCGCCTTCCCGAACTCCGGTTTCAACAACAACGCCTGGACCCTCAAGCGCGTCTCCTGACCGACCCCCACGCGGAGGCGGCGCCCGCGCCGAAGCCCGGTCACCGCCTCCCGCCGCGCATCCGTATCCGCCCGCACCGCGTGACCACGACGAAGGCGAGGGCGACGGCGAGGGGCGAGATCAGGCCAATTCCGGCGATCTCGCCGTACGGGGCCGTGCGGTCGGTAGCGTCCGACGGAGGAACACCACGCAAGACCCGTGCCGCGCCCGGCACACGAAATCGACGGAGGACAGCCATGGCGAATGTGGAAGTGTCGCTGAAGGAAGCGATGACCTCGATCGAGGGAGCCCTGGGAGTGGCGCTGGTCGACTACGCCAGCGGAATGGCCCTGGGCACGCTCGGCGGCGGCAAGGACCTCGACCTGATGGTGGCGGCCGCCGGGAACACCGACGTCATCCGGGCCAAGCTGCGGACCATGGAGATGCTCGGCATCCAGGACGAGATCGAGGACCTCCTGATCACCCTGGGCAACCAGTACCACCTGATCCGGATCCGGCGCGGCCGTTCCGGCGGAGGCCTCTTCCTCTACCTGGTGCTGGACCGCGGCAGGTCGAACCTGGCGATGGCCCGCCACCAGCTCACCCGTATCGAGGGCGATCTGGAGGTCTAGCCGCGGCGTCCGTCGGGCCCACGCACGCCCATGAGTTGAAGAACTCTTCAACTCGGAACATGTGAAACCGGTCAACATCGGTTCCGCGTGGGCCGGCAGGACGCGACGATGTGTGAGGCGGAGGGGTCCCCGTCCGGGCCGGACCCGGTTTCGAGGAGGAACAGGAGCGTGATGGGCATGCAGGTCCCGCTGTACCAGGCCAAGGCCGAGTTCTTCCGGATGCTGGGCCACCCGGTCCGCATCCGGGTCCTGGAGCTCCTCCAGGACGGCCCGATGCCGGTACGGGACCTGCTGGCCGAGATCGACGTCGAGGCCTCCAACCTGTCGCAGCAGCTCGGCGTCCTGCGCCGCTCGGGCATCGTCGTCTCCACCCGCGAGGGCTCGACCGTCACCTACGCCCTCGCCGGCGGCGACGTCGCCGAACTCCTGCGCGCCGCGCGCAGGATCCTCACGGAGATGCTCGTGGGCCGCAACGCCCTGATCGCCGAGCTGAACGACCCCGACCCCGCCGCTCCCGCCCCCGCCCGCACGTAGGGACGCGAGCCCGCCCTCGCCCCCCTCCGCGGGGCCGCCGCGGGGCCTGATGGAGCAACCTCGGCTGCGGACCGGCCCGGGGGGTGGTGGCATCGGTGGGATGAAGGACCCCTTCGCCTGCGAGGAGCCGGCGCTACTGGCCCGCACCGGCACCGCCGACCGCGCCGCGGCCCGCCGTGCCGTCGCTTCCCGTGCCACCGACGGCGAGGACCTGCGGGAGCTGCTCGACATGCTCGGCCTGCGCCCGGCCGACGACCCGCCGGCCGGGCGCGAGCGCAGACCACGCACCTGACCGCCGGCCGCTGCCGGGCCCGCCGGGTGCTCAGCCCGGGAGGGCGTCGGCCAGGCCCGCGCCGAGGAGCCGGAAGGCCCGGTCGGCGGCGGCGACGGCCTCCGGGTACACCTCGTCCGCGGGGCGGCCCGCCTGTACCTGCTCGCCGTTGCGGTCGGCGAGGGCGCGCAGGACCGTGACGATCTGCACCGCGGCGAGCTGCGCGGTGAGCTCGTCGGCGCCGGCCTCCTCCAGTGCCTCCGCGAGGGCCGTGATGCTGCGCCCCGCGTACCGCAGCAGCCGCTCGCTGAGGCTCGCCGTCGTGCTGAGCAGCCGGCCGAAGGCCACCGCGTCGGGGTCGGAGGTGAGCCCGGTGACCGGGTCCTGCCGGGCCAGCGCGTCCAGCAGGTGCGCGTGCAGGGCGTCGAGCGGGCTCGTACCGGCCGGGCGGGCGCGGACCACGCGGGCCGACTCGTCCTCGTGGTCGGCGAACACGTGCAGGACCAGGTCTTCCTTGGTCGGGAAGTACGTGAACAGCGTGCGCTTGGAGACCTCGGCCGCATCGGCGATCTCCACGATCGAGACGTCGTCGAAGCCGCGGGTCAGGAACAGCCGCAGTGCCGCTTCGAAGATCGTCTGCCGGGTGCGCTGCTTCTTGCGTTCCCGCAGTCCAAGGTTCTCAGCGTTCTCAGCCATGCGCCCACCCTATCAATGGGGTACCCGGGGGAAACTTGCACCTGGTATAGTTATCGACCAAGTGAAGGAATTGTCCTGGGAGGCTCCATGAACACGCAGGTCACCGGCGTCATCGTCGTGGGGGCCGGCGGCGCCGGACTCACGCTCGCCACCGAGCTCGCCCTCGCCGGCACCCCCGCCGTCGTGCTGGACCGGCTGCCCGGCCGCAACCTCCAGTCCCGCGCCGGGGCGATCCAGCCCCGGACCGCGGAGCTGCTCGCGCTGCGCGGTCTGCTGGACGAAGCCCTCGGGCGCTCGATCGACTACCGGCTCGTCGGCGGCCACTTCGCGGGACTGCCCGTCCCGCTGGACTACGCGGCATGGGACACCCGCTACCCGCATCCCGTCCTGCTCCCGCAGGACCAGCTCGAGGCGGTACTGGAGGAGCGGCTCGCCGAGCTCGGCGGCCGGGTGCTCAGGGAGCACGCGCTGACCGGCCTCCGGCAGGACGCCGACGGAGTCACGATCACCATGACCACGCCCGACGGCGACCGGTCGCTGCGGGGCCGCTTCCTCGTCGCGTGCGACGGCGCCCACAGCAGCGTGCGCAAGACCGTGGGAGCCGCCTTCCCCGGCCAGGCCGCCACCGTCCGCATGGCCACCGCGGACCTGGTGCTGACCGGCCAGGTCGACGACAGCTCCGCCGGGCACATCAGCTCGCGGATCCACACCTCACCCGAGGGTCACTTCGCCATGATCACGCCTCTGGCGAACGGGCTCCACAAGCTCATCTTCAGCGGCCCGCGCACCGCATCGGCCGAGCGTGACGCGCCGGTGACCGCCGAGGAGGTCCGCGAGGTGCTGCGCGCCACCCATGGCGGAGCCCTCGACGTGTCCGAGATCCGCTACGCCTCCCGGTTCAGCGACGCCAGCAGGCAGCTGGAGCACTACCGCCACGGCCGGGTGTTCTTCGCCGGCGACTCCGCCCACATCCACTCCCCGGCCGGCGGCCAGGGTCTGAACCTCGGTGTCCAGGACGCGTTCAACCTCGGCTGGAAGCTCGCCGCCATCCTGCGCGGCGAGGCGGCGGAGGAGCTGCTGGACAGCTACCAGACCGAGCGGCACCCCGTCGCCGCCCGCGTCCTCGCCCTCACCCGGGCCCAGGGCGTCGTGATGGGGCCGCAGCGCGACGGCGGCCTGGGCGAACTGCGCGACGTGCTCACCGACCTGCTCCGCCTGCCCGAGGCCAACCGGTACATGGCCGGTGTGATGTCCGGACTCGACCTGCGCCTCCCGTCCCCCGACGCCGCCGACCACCCGTTGCTGGGACTGCGGATGCCCGACCTCGACCTCCTCACCGGCGACGGCGGGCAGGTCCGGTTCAGCGACCTGACGCGCGGCGGGCGCGGCGTCCTGATCGACCTCGCCGAGGCCCCCCTCGCCGCCGCGGACCCCTGGAACGACCGGCTCGTCCGGGTGCGGGCACGGGTGGAGAAGGGCGCGGTCGACGCCGAGGCCGTACTCGTCCGCCCGGACGGATACGTCTGCTGGGCCGGAGGCGCCGGTCTCACCGCCACGCTCACCCGCTGGTTCGGCCCGGCCGGCGCCGCGGCTACGGGGACCGCGGGGGAGTCCCGGTGAGGGGGCGCGTGCGCGGCGGCGGCGGGCCCCGTCAGGGGCGGTGCCCGGCGACCGACCGGCGCGAGACGGGGAAGTCGAAGTAGGTGTCGGGGAACAGCTCGGGCTTGTACGTGAAGTGCCACCACTCCTCGGGCAGGTTGACGAACCCCTCCGCGGCCAGTGCCGTCCGCAGCAGCAGGCGGTGCGCCCGCTGTGCTCCCTGGACGCGCGGGTCGTCGGTGTGCGACAGGGTGTCGAAGCAGTCGAATCCCGTTCCCATGTCCACGGAGTCGTCCGGGTACCGCTGCGCCTGGGGCGCGTAGCAGGGGACGGACTCCTGCCCCGGCCTGGGCGGCGGCGCCGGGAGCGCCGGGAGCGCCACGATCGTGAGGTCCATGGTGCTGCCGCGGCTGTGCCCGGACTTCTCCGCGATGTAGCCGTCCTCGAACAGACGCGACTTGTCGACCCGCGGATAGAACTCCGCCTTCTTCCGCTCGTCGGCCAGGTCCTTGGCCCACCGTACGAAGTGGTCGACGGCCCGCTGCGGCCGGTAGCAGTCGTACACCTTGAGCGAGTACCCCTGCCGCAGCAGGTGCGTCTGCGCCCGGTGCAGGGCTTCGGCCGCCGGGCGGGTCAGGATGCAGACGGGCTGCCGGTAGCCGTCGATCCGCTCGCCGACGAAATTGTGCGCCGACAGGTAGCGCATCTCCTGGATGATCGTGGGATCGACGGAGTCCAGGGCGACGAACTCCCGGGGGGCCCTGGGCTCCGGAGCCCGGGCGACGGCACCGGCGCCGGGGGCCGTGGTCATCGCGAACACGGCCGCGGCCGCCACGGCCACGGCGAACCGCGCCGGCGTCGAGGTGGTCATCAAGTCTCCCTGAAAGTGGGCCGGCCGTGAAGGCCGGTCTGCTCGTCCGCTCGTCCACTCCTTTACTGGTCCGCTCCCGGGGCGTCCATGCCCCGGTCCTGCCGTGCGTCCGGGGCGAGGGGCTGGTTCCAGCCGTTCTCCTCGCCCGCCGGTGGCCGTGACGGCAGGTCATCGTCCCTTTCCCGCAGCCGCGTTGTCAGTGGTGGCCGATAGCGTCGGGGGTATTGGAA
>NZ_JZWV01001698.1 GCF_000966975.1 Streptomyces katrae
GGCCAGAAGCGGCCGGACAGCACGAACCCCACCGCGCCGGCCCCGGCCCGGACGGCGGCCGCGCCGGCGCCGGCCCGGGCACGGGCGCGGGCCGAAGGCTGGACCGCCGGGGCGGGAAGCCGTCCGGCGCCGGGACTGGCGCCCGGAGCCCCGACTCCGGGTCCGGTGACGCCCGACGAGGCGGGTCCCGCCCGGACGGACGGGGCGCCCGGCCCGGGGCTGCCGACCCCGGCCCCCGCCCGCATGCCTGGAGACCGAGGCGTCCCTGCGGCAGGGAGCGCGCCCGCGACCTCCGAAACCTGCAACGCGGAGACGGCCTGCGCTTCGGCCCCCGGTACGGGGTCGATGGTCCTGGATCCGGCTCCAGCGCGGCCCGGCTGCACGGCCGCCACCGGGCCGGGCTCGGCGGCGGGCGCGGCGGCTTCCGCCCTGGACCCGGCCCGGGTACGGGCCGAAGGCGCGGCCGTCGGGGCGGGGAGCCTCCCGGCGCCTGTCCTGGCGCCGGGACATGGGCCGGGCGCCCCGGCCTCCGCAGGGGCCGACGGGGCCGGGACCGCCCGGCGTGTCCCGGTGCCGGGACACGCGGCCGCGGAGGCGGCCGGGGAGCCCACGGCTTCGGGTGTCGGCGGGGTGGGGGAAGGTTTCGCCCCGGCCGGACGGGCCGACGGCGCGCCGCGCGTCCCCGGAGCGGTACCGGGGCCGTCCCGCACGGACCGGCCCCTGCCCGAGCCGCTGGAAGCGGGCCACACGAACTGGACCGCCGGGCCTCCGGACGCCGACCGCGCCGACCGGACGGGGACCGAGCCCGCGCAGACGGCCCGCGCGGACCGGACCCTGCCCGCCCGCCCGGAGGGGCACCGCTCCCAGCCGACCCGGACCGGACCGCCGCAGGCGCTAGCCACCCAACCAACCCGGACCGAGCCCCCGCCGACAGCCCATACCGACCGGACCCGGACCGAGCCCCCGCAGACGGCCCGCGCGGACTGGACCCTGCCCGCCCGCCCGGAGG
>NZ_JZWV01001699.1 GCF_000966975.1 Streptomyces katrae
GGTGGACACCGGCCACACCCCCCGCCCCCCGCACACCCGCGCCGAGGCCCGAGCACGCTCCCACCCCGCCGACCCGTCCCGCGGACACCGCCCCGACGGGGACGACGACGGCTGCGCCGGGCGCGGGGACCGTCGCTGCCCGGCGGGCCTCGGACGGTGTGCTTCCGCCGGTGTCCCGTCCTGTGGGTGCTGCTCCGGCTGGGGTGACGGCGGCTGCGCCGGGCGCGGGGGCCGTCGCTGGCCGGCGGGCCTCGGACGGTGTGCTTCCGCCGGAGTACCGGCCCGTGGGCGCCGTTACGGCTGGGACGGCTACGGCGGCGGCCGGTGCACAGGCCGCCGCTGAGCGACCGGCCCCGGGCCGTGCGCTGCCGCCGGAGTCCGCTCCGGACGGGTCGGGCGTGCGCGGGGTACCTGTGACCTCGCCGCACGCCGGTCAGCACGCCCCCGCGACTTCGCGCGCCGGTCAGGAGCCCGTCACCTCGGCCCGCGCCGGCCATGAGGCACCCCCGCCCCCGGCCGGTCATCCGGCTGACGTGGAGCTCGCCCGGGTGCCGGTGGCGACCGCTGCCCGGACGGCCGTTCCCGTGCCGGAGGCGACCAGCTCCGTCCGGCCGCCGACGGCGGCCGCGGTCGGCCGTCTCACGGAAGCGGCCGCCGCAGCCGGGCCGGGGGCCGGCGCCGACGGGTCGGTACGGGCCCCTGCCCGCGTCGACGCCGTCGAGCCGGAGCCCCCGACAGCTCCGGCCCCCCGCACCGACCCGCACCCCCTCACCCCCCGCACGGAGCCGCCGGAGCACACCCCCCGCACCGACCCACGGGACCACGCCCCGCAAGTGGAGCCGCAACCCCCCGCCGCCCGTGCGGAGTTCCACCCGCCGGCCGCCCGGACGGAGCCCCGGCCGGAAGGCGCCCGCGCGGAACGGCAGGCCACGACCGCCCCGGCCGGCACCGCCCCACAGGGCCACGCCCCGCGTGCGGAGCGGCAGGTTCCCG
>NZ_JZWV01001700.1 GCF_000966975.1 Streptomyces katrae
CCCATGAACTGCCCCGCGTGGACCTCGTCCTGCACGGCGGCGAACCCCTCCTCGCGGCCCCCGCCGAACTGGCCGCCCCGGTCGAGGCGGTACGCGCCGCCCTGGCCCGCCGGTCGCCCCGCACCCGGGTCACCGCCAGCGTGCAGACCAACGCGACCCTGCTCACCCGGGCCCGGATCGCCGCCCTGGCCGGTGCCGGGATCCGGATCGGCGTCAGCCTCGACGGCGGCCTCCCCGCCCACAACGCCCGCCGCGTGGACCACGCCGGGCGGCCCGGCTTCGGCGCGGCCGCCCGAGGCCTGCGGCTGCTGGCCCGGCATCCGGCCGGCTACGCCGGGGTGCTGTGCGTGGCCGACATCGGGCAGGACCCGGTGGAGACGTACGAGTCCCTCCTCTCGTTCGCCCCGCCCGCGATCGGCCTGCTGCTGCCCCTGGCCAACTGGAGCACCCCGCCGCCCGGCCGCACCGGGCAGGCCGCCGGCACCCCGTACGCCGACTGGCTGATCGCCGTCTTCGAACGCTGGTGGCACGACGGGGCGCGGCGCACCCGCATCCGGATCTTCGAGGAGGTCATCGCGCTGCTGCTGGGCCTCCCCGCCGCCACCGAGAGCCTCGGCCTGGCACCGGCCACCACCGCCGTGGTGGAGACCGACGGCAGCATCGAGCAGGCCGACTCCCTGAAGTCCGCCTACGAAGGAGCCGCGGCGACCGGCATGACCCTCGACACCCACAGCTTCGACGACCTCCTCGACCACCCCGGCTTCGCCGCCCGCCAGCTCGGCCGCGAGGCCCTCGCCGCGGGCTGCCGCTCCTGCGAACTGGTGGAGGTCTGCGGCGGCGGCCACTACCCCCACCGCTACCGCGAGGGGGAGGGCTTCCAGCAGCCGTCCGTGTACTGCGCGGACCTCCAGGCCCTGATCCGCCACATCGCCCGCGCGGTCCACACGGCCGCCACGACCCAACGGGCCGCCTCATGACCCACCCCGACC
>NZ_JZWV01001701.1 GCF_000966975.1 Streptomyces katrae
CCGGCCCCCCACCCACCCCTCACCGCCCCCTCCCCCCGGGCCGGTTGCCGCCGTACCCTGCGGTGATGAGAACTCCACGTCGAGCGGCGCGCATTGTCGTCCTCTCCCCCAGCGGGTCGGTGTTCCTGTTCCGGGAGAACAACGTCGAAGTCGGCATCCACTGGCTGCCCCCGGGCGGCGGTATGGATCCCGGCGAGACCCCCGAGGAGTGCGTGCGGCGGGAGTTGCGCGAGGAGACCGGGTGGGCCGATCTGGAGCCGCAGCGGCTGCTGTGCACCTGGGAGCACGACTTCACCCACGAGGGCATCCCCGTCCGGCAGCACGAGCACATCTACGTCACCACCGGCCCCCACCGGGAGCCCGTCCTCGAAGCCCCAGGCATCCACTGGCAGTGGGTCTCGCCGGAACGGCTCGCCACCCTCGGCGAGCCGCTGTGGCCCCCGCGCCTGCCGGACCTCCTCGCCGACGCGCGGGCCGAACCGGTCCACCTCGGCCTGGTCACCTGAGCCGCCGGTGACCGTCGGCTCGTAGAGGAACAGGGCGGCGCTGCCGCCACATTTCAGGCCGGCGCGGCGGACCCTGCGGGCGCGGCGGGCCCCGCGGACCCGGCAGGGCTACGCGGTGCCGAGCGGTGGGCGTGCCAGGCCGCCAGGGCTTCGTCCCTCGTGCCGGACGGGTGGCCTGCGTGCCAGGCCCGCAGGAAGCGGTTGAACTCGAACTGCGCGCCGATCGGATGGGGTTCGGCCGCGGCCGCCCGGGTGTCGTGCCAGTGGGCCACCGCTTCGGCCAGGGTGCGGCCGGCGTTCTCCGCGATGTACGCGCGCATGTATCCGTCGAAGTGGAATTCGGGGCCGATCTCCCGCCGGAAGAACTCCCGCAGCACCTGGCTGCACCGCTGCCCGTCGGGAATCACCGTGGTGCCGTCCACCGGGGCGCAGAGTCCGCGGCCGGCCTTGGGCCGGCGGGCGGG
>NZ_JZWV01001702.1 GCF_000966975.1 Streptomyces katrae
CGGACGGCGGTGGGACCGCTGGTGCGGGCCCTGTCTCGGCGGGGCTCGGTCTGCGGGGGGGGATCCCGACGGCACGGCCGGGGGGCCGGTTGCGGCCGGGGGACGTGGTGGCGGGCTGGGGCACGACGGCGTGCCTTCCTGCGGGGTGGACCGCGGACGGGGGTGTACGGGCAGACCGCGCAGCAGCAGGGCGATGCCGTGGCGGCGGATGCCGGCCCAGACGGCAGCGGTCGACCACGGCCTGCGGACGGCGGCGGACAACAGGGCGGGGACGGTGGCGGGGCGCCGGCGGCCCCGGACGACGGCGGTGAAGGCCCGGCCTTCCGCGTGGTCGAGGTGGACGGTGAGCCGCAGCCGGTCTCCGGGCAGCGGCAGCCGCATCCGGTAGCGGCCGTCGACCGCGAAGAAGGGCGAGACGTAGAACTCCTTGTCGGCCTTTGCCTCACCGCTCTCGTCCGTGTGCAGCAGGTAGCAGTGGCGCTGCCCATAGGTGTTGTGGACCTCCGCCACGACGCACACCAGGGCGCCGGAGCGGTCGTGGCACCAGAACACGCTGAGCGGGTTGAAGACGAAGCCGAACACCCGGGCGTGCGCCAGCATCGTGACCCGCCCGCCGTCCAGGTCGATGCCGCGGGCGGCGAGGCAGGCGTCGAGCCGGGCACGGATGGTGCCGCCATCGCCGGTGAAGTGGTCGCGGGCGTCGAAGTGGGCGAGCGGTCGTAGGGGCCGGGGCAGCACCGGCAGCCGGTCGAGGTCCACGCACCACAGGTAGGTGCGGTGCCGGAAGGAGTGGCGCAGCGGGGCGGTGCGCGTGTGGGTGATCACGCAGTCGTAAAGCGCCGCCGTGGGTGCGGCGGGCCGCGCGGGCCTGGTCACCAGCGCGCTCCCAGGGAGTGGGCGGCAGCGGCGCCGGAGCGGCAGCCGTCTTCGTGGAAGCCCCAGCCGTGCCAGGCCCCCGCG
>NZ_JZWV01001703.1 GCF_000966975.1 Streptomyces katrae
TGCCAGGCCCCCGCGTACGCGGTGACCCCGTCGTTCAGGCGGGGCAGCTGTTTTTGCGCCGCGACGGAGGCGGGGGTGTACACCGGGTGCTCGTAGATCATCCGCTCCACCACCCGGTCGGCGGCGATGCCGTCGTCCGCGCCCAGGGTGACGACGTAGTCGGCGCCGTCGGGCAGGTGCTGGAGGCGCCGCATGTCGTAGCTGACGCGCACGGGTTCCGTGGAGGAGTCGCAGCCGGTCATCCGGTAGTTCCAGCAGGCGCGGGCCCGCGGCGAGCGGGGCAGGACGGCGG
>NZ_JZWV01001704.1 GCF_000966975.1 Streptomyces katrae
GGCCAGCGCCTGGGTGAGCACCCAGCCCGCCAGGCAGGTCGGGGCCAGCGCCGCGAGCGCCACCGCGAGGGCGGGCCGGCGTGCGAACCAGGGCCGGTCGGGGCTGATGGAGGAGGCGGACTCGGGCGGCGGGGGGCTGTCGTCGTAGCGCACCTCGCGATGCTAGAACGCCCGGGCGGCGCCCGTACGCACACTGCGCCATCCGAGGGCGTGGTCCGATTGTCGGTCTTGTAGGCCTGGCGGGGGCTTCCCCGGAGACGGCACGCCAGGGGCGCCCCAGGGGGTGGCCGGCTCTGATCCGCCGGGCGCCCCCCGGAGGCCTTCGGCCTAGATGCCCTCGGCCTAGATGCCCTCGGCGGTGCGGCGCAGGACGCGGAGGGAGTCCGTCACCGAGAGCTCCTGGAAGGCTCCGGAGGCCAGGGCGCGCAGGTAGACGCGGTACGGGGCCTGGCCGCCGTCGGCGGGGTCGGGGAAGACGTCGTGAATGACCAGGGTGCCGCCGACCGCCAGGTGGGGGGCCCAGCCCTCGTAGTCGTTCGTGGCGTGCTCGTCCGTGTGGCCGCCGTCGATGAACACGAAGCCGAGCTTGCCGCCCCAGGCGGCCGCGACCTGGGGGGAGCGGCCCACGATCGCGATGACGTGCTCCTCCAGGCCGGCCTTGTGGAGGGTGCGGCGGAAGGTGGGGAGGGTGTCCATCAGGCCGACCTCCGGGTCCACCACCGTCGGGTCGTGGTACTCCCAGCCGGGCTGCTGCTCCTCGCTGCCC
>NZ_JZWV01001705.1 GCF_000966975.1 Streptomyces katrae
CGCTGCCCCGGTGGTGGTCGACGGTGATCGCGGGCACCCCCGCCTCGCGGGCGGCGTCGGCCAGCAGGATGGTGGAGCGGCCGCAGTAGGTGCCGACCTCCAGCAGCGGGAGCCCGAGCGCGGCCGCGGCGGAGGCCGCCTCGTGGAGCGCGAGGCCCTCGCCGACGGGCATGAACCCCTTGGCGGCCTCGAAGGCGGCGAGGGTCTCCGGCTTGGGGGTGGCGGCCATGGTTCCTCCGGTGGTGGTGTGTGGCGGCCCATGCTGCCCTACCGCCGGGTAGCCGACCAGGGCGGGGGGCCCTCCGCCGGGAGCTCCGCGCCGGGGCCGGCGGCCGGCGCCCGAGGTCGGCGTCCGTGGCACTCCGGGGCCGGCGCCGGGGCCAGCGCCGGGCCGGCGCCCGGGGCGGCGGCCGCGGAGTGTGCGTCGTCAGGCCAGGTCGTAGTCGAAGGTGTAGGGGACGGACGGCTCGCCGTGCCGGGCGACGAAGCCGCCGGTGCCGCGCAGCCCGGTCAGCTCGCCGGTGCCCGAGCCCGGAACGACCTCGAACTCGCAGCGCACGGAGCCGTCCTCGGCGAACGAGCCGCGCTCCTCGACCGCGAAGCCGCCCTCGCGCCCGTCGAGGCGGCCGGCCAGCAGCTCCATGCCGGTGAAGGTGCCCGTCTTCTCCGTGACGTAGGCGATGGTGTACTCGCAGGTGGTGCCGGCGGCCTCTATGCCGCCGGAGAAGGAGTTGACGACCGAGGCGTGGGCGAGCTTCGGGTGGACCCCGTCCGGGCTGATGGTGCGCTCCTGCCAGTCGGCGAAGGTGAACAGGCCGGTCGTCCGCTGCGTGGGCATGGGGGTCCTCTCGTCGGGCCGCCGCCGTGCGGGCTCCTCCCGTACGGCGTGTGACCAGCCTCGGCGGCATACCTGACACCTCCTGTCAGGTATGCCGCCGAGAATGGCCGCATGCGCGCCGACCGACTCCTCTCCCTGCTCCTGCTGCTCCAGAGCCGTGGCCGGATGACCGCCCCGGAGCTGGCCGCGGAGCTGGAGGTGTCCGTGCGCACGGTGTACCGGGACGTCGAGGCGCTCGGCGCGTCCGGAGTGCCCGTCTGCGTGGACCGGGGGCCCGCCGGCGGCTACCGGCTGATGGACGGCTACCGCACCCGGCTGACCGGTCTCACCGACGCCGAGGCCGGCTCCCTCTTCCTGGCCGGGGCGCCCGGGCCCGCCCGGGACCTGGGCCTGGGCGCGGTGGTGGCCACCGCCCGGCTGAAGCTGGAGGCCGCGCTGCCCGCCGCGCTGGCGGACCGGGCCCGGCT
>NZ_JZWV01001706.1 GCF_000966975.1 Streptomyces katrae
CGGGCCCGGCTCGTGCAGGACCGTTTCCACCTGGACGCCCCGGCCTGGTTCCGGGACGCCGACCCCGTCCCGCACCTGGCGGAGGTGGCCCGGGCGGTGTGGGAGCAGCGCACGCTGCGGGCGGAGTACCGGCGCTGGTCAGGCGAGTTGCGGCTGCGGGAGCTGCACCCGCTGGGCCTCGTCCTCAAGGGCGGCATCTGGTACCTGGTCGCGGGGGTGGCTTCCGGGGCCGGGAGCCCGCGCACCTACCGGGTGTCCCGGCTGCTGGCGGTGGCGGAGACGGGCGGGACCTTCGAGCGGCCGGCCGGCTTCGACCTGGCCGCCCACTGGGAGGAGTCCTCCCGCCGACTGGAGTCCGCCCTGCACCAGGAGACGGCCCTCCTGCGGATCTCCCCCCGCGCCCAGCGGCTGCTGCCCATGCAGTTCGGCGCGCCGGGGGCGCGGGCTCTGGAGGGGGCGGGCGCGCCGGACGCGGAAGGGTGGGTGGAGGTGGAGCTGTCCGTGGAGGCGCGGGCCGTCGCGGTCGGGGACCTGCTCCGGCTGGGACCGGAGGCGGAGGTGCTCGGGCCGCCGGAGCTGCGGGCGGCGGTGGCGGAGGCGGTGGGGGTGCTGGCGGCTCGTTACGCGCGGCAGCCCGCACCCTGATCGCCTTTCGGCCAAGCCGAGTTGACCGGCCGTATGATCTCCCCTGCCGTGGGCGGCCGGGCCGCGTGGAACGGCTGGGAGGGCGGGCGGGTATGGAGGCCATCGGGCCGTCGGGGCCGGAGCGGGTGGGACCCTACCGGGTGCTCGGCGTGCTCGGGGAGGGCGGCATGGGCCGGGTGCTGCTGGCCGCGGCGCCCGACGGGCGGCTGGTCGCGGTCAAGCAGGTGCACGCCCGGCTGGCCGACGACGACGACTTCCGGGCCCGTTTCCGGCGCGAGGTGGCCGCCTCGCAGA
>NZ_JZWV01001707.1 GCF_000966975.1 Streptomyces katrae
GGTGACGGCGCTGACGGAGATCCACCGGGCGGGGCTGATCCACCGCGACCTCAAGCCGGAGAACGTCCTGCTCAGCCAGGACGGCGTCCGGGTGATCGACCTGGGCATCGCGCGGGCCGCCGAGAGCGGGGTGGACACCCGGCTGACGCGGACGGGCCTGGTGATCGGCTCCCCGGCCTTCATGTCGCCGGAGCAGGCCGAGGGCAGGGAACTGACCCCGGCCAGCGACCTGTTCTCGCTGGGCTCGGTGCTGGCCATGGCGGCCACGGGGGTCAGCCCGTTCGCCGCGGACTCGACCCTCCAGACCCTGTTCAACCTGGTCCAGACCCTGTTCAACCTGGTCCACGGGGAGCCCGAACTGTCGGCGGTCCCGGCGGGGCTGCGCCCGCTGGTCGCCCGCTGCCTGGCCAAGGCCCCGGCCGACCGGCCCACCCCGGCGGAACTGCTGCACCTCCTCGGCCCGGTGCCCCCGGCAGGCCGCCTGCCGTGGCCGCCGGCGGTCCACGGACTGATCGCCGCCCAGGGGGCGGCCATCGACCGGCTCCTGGGCGTCGGCCCCGGCCCCGCCCCGGGGCGTCCGGCACCCCGCATCCCGCACCCCCGCCTGCCG
>NZ_JZWV01001708.1 GCF_000966975.1 Streptomyces katrae
CCGCAGGGCCCCGCCGAGTCCGTCGATCTGACGCTGCGACACCTCGGCCGAGAGGATCGCCTGGGAGCCGTGGAAGGTCCCCGGCCACTGGTGCAGCTCGACGGACACACCCGCCCGCAGCAGGCGCAGCGCGTACTCGATGCCCTCGTCACGGTTCGGGTCGAGCTCCGCGGTGGCGATGTAGGCGGGCGGCAGCCCCGACAGGTCGGCGGCCCGGGCGGGCGCGGCGTACGCGGTCGCCGGCCCGGCCCCCAGGTAGTGCCGCCACGAGGCGGTGATCTTGTCCCGGGTCAGCCAGGGCGTGTCCGTGAACCGGCGCTGCGACCAGGTCTCCTGGCGGTCGTCCAGCCCCGGCTCGTTCAGCAGCTGGAAGCAGACCGCCGGGCCCCCTTCGTCCCGGGCCCGCAGCGCCACCGCCGCCGCGAGGTTCGCCCCCGCGCTGTGGCCCCCGACCGCGATCCGCGCCGGGTCGACGCCGAAGCCGGCCGCATGGTCCGCCGTCCACCCCAGCACCGCCCACACATCGTCCAGGGCGGCCGGATACGGGTGTTCGGGCGCGAGCCGGTAGCCCACCGAGACCACCACCGCCCCGGTGATCGAGGCGATCCGGGCGGCCCACGGGTGCTCGGTGTCCAGGTCTCCGACGACGAGCCCGCCGCCGTGCATCCAGACGACGGCGCCCTGCGGCCGCCGAGGCCGGTACAGCCGGACCGGCACCTCCGTCGCGGCCGGCACCAGGCGGTCCTCGACGAGCAGGTCCGAGATGTCCGGGGTGGGCCGCCCGGCGGCAAGCTCCGCGTAGACCTTGCGGTCGGCGACCGGATCGGCCCAGTCCGTCAGCGGGAACAACGGTACGAATGCTTCGAGTTCGGGATCCATGCAGACCATCCTGCGC
>NZ_JZWV01001709.1 GCF_000966975.1 Streptomyces katrae
CGAAGAGGATGGCGGCCCACGAGGAGATCTTCTTGATCTCCTCGTTCTGTTCGAAGCCCGCTTCGGCCAATGCGCGCATTTCGGCGTTCTGTTGCTGGGAGACCAGGGTGGCGTTGACCGTGAGGATTTCGGTCAGGGCCTGGCGGAAGCCGTCCACGCGTTCGCTGGTGTGGGTGACGTGGTCCGCGACGTCGCGGAGGTAGCGCTGGAGTTCCTCGTCCGTGCCGTACTTGGCGAAGCCGGCCATCAGGGCGTGGAGCATGCCGACCAGGGGGCGGGTGGCGCGCTGGAACTCGACCATTTCGCGGGAGAGTTCGTAGATGCGGCGGGAGACCTCCGGGTCGCCGCGGAAGACCTCCGTCTCGATCTCGTCCATGTCGTTCTGGACGCCCGCCACGACCGGGGCGTAGCCGTCCACCACCGCGTCCAGGATGGCGTAGAGGGCGGCCTCAGGGCCGAGGGAGAGGAGGTCCGGGGATTCCTCCATGCGGCGGCGGACCGAGGAGAGGTCGGGGGCCGCGCCGTGGCGGACGGTGATCAGGAAGTCCGGGCCGACGAAGACGTGGAGCTCGCCGAAGTCGACCTCCTCCTGGGCGTCCAGGTAGCGGGCCGCGCGCAGGACCACGAAGAGGGTGTCGCCGTAGCGCTCCAGCTTGGGGCGCTGGTGGGCCTCCAGGGCGTCCTCGATCGAGAGCGGGTGGAGGTTGAACTCGGCGGCCAGGGAGTGGAGTTCGGATTCCGTCGGGCGGTGCAGGCCGATCCAGGCCATGCCCTCGGGCTGTTCGCGGAGCCGGCGGAAGGTTTCGGCGAGGGTGGTGGGGGAGGCGACTCTGCGGCCTTCGCGGTAGACGGCCGAGTCGATCACGCTGTTGTGGT
>NZ_JZWV01001710.1 GCF_000966975.1 Streptomyces katrae
GATCGGGTGCTGCTGCCGTCGTCGTGCCGCAGCGCGAACGTGTTCGTCGAGGGACGGAACACACCCAGCTGGTCATGGCCGTAGCCGTCCCAGTCACCGGTGATCGGAATGTCACCCGCCTGTCCGAAACCGGCCGTCGTCATCCCACCCGACGCGTTGCGCAACGCCCACGTCCCGTCCCGGAACACCCCCACCGCCGACGACTTGATGACGGGCGCCGGCGCGGTGGGGTACGGGTTGGCGTGGTCGGTGGCAAGCCCGGTGCCGGGTGAGCAGGTCCACGCGCGGGGGCCTTGGCGGGCGAGGATCTTCTCCGCTATGAGGATCTGCTGCTGCTTCGTGGCGAGGTCCGGCCGCGCGGCGTACGCGGTGCCGCCGTAGGAGTTCCAGTTGTCCATCGTGATCTGCAGCCCGCCGTAGTACAGGTTGTTGCGGCTCACGATCGTCCAGTCGCCGCCGCTCTCGCAGGCGGCGACCTTGTCCCAGGTCGCCACCGATGCCGCGCTGGCCTGGCCGGCGCTCAGTGTGCCTGCGATGGCGGCGGCAGCGAGCAGGGCCATGAGGGTTCGAGGCTTGCGGAGGTGTGCGGGGTTGGTCATCGCGAGTCCTTCGGTGGTGATGAGAGGTGAGGGCGGCGTGTGTGGTGCGGGGCCGCCTGGAGGGGCGGCCCCGCGGGGGAATGGGCGGCGGACTGTCAGCTCCAGTTGCCGGTGACGGGGACGTCGCCCGGGTTGCCGTACGTGATCACGGTGTCGGGGGTGCCGGCGTAGGCGTTGTTCAGGGCGAAGGTGGCGGTGCTCGGCCGGTAGACACCGAAGCTCGTGCGGCCCTTGCCCGACCAGTCGCCGACGATCGGCAGGTCGCCCTT
>NZ_JZWV01001711.1 GCF_000966975.1 Streptomyces katrae
GCCCCGCACCCCCACCCCCCACCGCCGGAGGCTCTGGCTGGGCCTCGTCGTCGCCACCTGGGTGGTCCTCGTACTCCTCGCACCCAGCTTCGCCTGGTGCGCCGTCCCCCTGTTCTTCACCACCCTCCGCACCCTCCCCCCACGCGCGGCGGCAGCCCTCGTCACCGTCCTCACCGTCTTCGTCGTCGCGGCGCAGCTCAAGCTCTCCACCGCCTTCGACCCCAACCTCCTCCTCGCCCCGCCCGCCATCGCCGCCCTCGCGACGGCCGTCTTCATCCACATGGAACGCCAGGCCCAGGCCCAGCGCGCCCTCATCGACGACCTCATCCGCACCCGCCGCGAGCTCGCCGCCACCGAACGCCGCGAAGGCACCCTCGCCGAACGCCAGCGCCTGTCCATGGAGATCCACGACACCCTCGCCCAGCACCTCTCCAGCCAGCAGATGCTCCTCCAGGCCGCCGACCGCACCTGGGACTCCGACCCCGCCACCGCCCGCGCCCACGTCCGCACCGCCACCGGCATCGCCGCCCGCGGCCTCGCCGAGGCCCGCCGCCTCGTCCACGACCTGGCCCCGCCAGAGCTCGACAACGGCACCGGCCTCGCCGACGCCCTGCGCGCCCTGGACGCCGGCCCCGACATCGAGGTCCGCTTCCACCTGGAGGGCACGCCCGCCCCGCTCCCGGACCGCGCCGAATCCGCCCTGCTGCGCATCGCCCAGGGCGCCCTCGCCAACATCCGCGAGCACTCCGGCGCCCACACCGCCGCCCTCACCCTCAGCTTCCTCGGCGACCAGGTGGTCCTCGACATCGCCGACGACGGCACCGGCTTCACCGCCGCCACCC
>NZ_JZWV01000310.1 GCF_000966975.1 Streptomyces katrae
GCCGGGGCGGCCTGCGCGCCCCGGCCGCTGCCGGACCAGGGCGCTGCCGGACCGGGCCGTCACCGGACCAGGGAGTCCCGCCGTTCGCGCTCCCGTTCCACCATGTCCTGAAGGGCGGACTGGACGTCCGCGCAGAGCCTGCGGGCGGCCTCCGCGCGCTCGCCGAAGCCCCTGGGCCGTTCGGGCGGTGCGATCGGCTCCCCGATGGTGATCAGCCACTTCGCCGGCAGCGGGAAGGGGGAGGTCAGCGGGAAGTACGGGAGGTCCAGGAACCTCGCCAGCGCGGGAACCTCCCCGATCCTCGGGGAGGACTCCTCCGCCCCGATCACCGTGACCGGCACGATCGGGGCCCCGGTGTGCAGCGCCGCCACCGCGAAACCCGGATTGAACGGCTGGAGCCGGTAGCGCTCCCGGAACGGCTTCTCCAGCCCGGAAAGGCCTTCCGGGAACACCGCGACGAGCCCGCCCTCGGCCAGGCGCCGCATCGCCGCCCGCTGGTCCACGGGCACGGCCCCCATCTTCGCGGCGTGCGGGCCCAGGACCGGGATCCGGAAGACGAACGGCGCGGCCAGCACGTGCAGCGACCGCCGCAGGGACCGGACCAGGATCTTCTGCAGGACGAAGGCGTCCAGACCCCAGGCCCCGGAGTGGTTGGCGACGAGCACCGCCGGGCCGTCCGCGGGGATGTTCTCCAGGCCCAGCACGTCCAGCCGGAACCAGTCGTCGATGAGCCACTCGAGCAGCCGCTCCCAGACGTTCTCGCCGACGTCCCCGATCATCCTCCGCAGGAAACGCAGTTCGTTCCCGGCGACCTCGATGACATCGGCCAGGCTCTCGGACACGAACGGCCTCCTCTCTCCCGTACAGGACATCCGAACGGCCCTCCCGACAAGGGCCTTCACGGTCAACGCCCCCAAGGGACCTTTGATCACGTGGACTTCCCGGATTCCTCAATCGGCATTCCGTTCGCCCGTTCCCCGGTCGCCCTCGGCGCCACGCAACGATCTTCCGCTCGTTGACCGGGTGGACCGTCCGACGACCCACACACCCAGGAGACCTTTCATGGCCCAGACCGCGCTGCCGGTGATCCTCCTCGCGGATCCCGATCCGCTCCGCCGCCACGAGACAGCCGAGCTGGTGCAGCGCTGGTACCGCACCTCCTTCCGCGTGCTGCAGGCCGGCGGGCTCCCCGAGGCCGAGCGGGCGCTGCACCGGCTCGCCGGGCAGGAGGTGCCCGTGTCCGCGGTGGTCACCGCCGAGGACCCCGGGCCGTACGCCGAACGGCACCCGGCCACCCGCTGGCTGCTGCTCGCCGACGACCCCGCCGCGCGGTCCGGCCCGTCCGTCGCCGTCGTCGGCCGGGAACCGGCCGCGGCCCCCGACGGCGGCACGGGCCTGGCCGAGCGGCTGCGGGCCGCCCTCGACGACTCCCTGTGCACCTGGAACGCCGAACACCGGGGCGGCCTGCCCACCGCCGAGGTCCGCGGGTACCGCTTCGCGCCGGCCGCCTACGCGGTCCGTGACTTCCTCGGCCGCAGCGACGTCCTCTTCCGGTGGGTTCCGGAGGAGGACCGGCCCGACGCGCCGGTGACCGTCCGGCTGGGCGACGGCACCGAGCTCGTCGACCCCTCGATCAGCGAACTCGCCGACCGGCTCGGCCTGATCAGGCCGGCCGGGCAGGACCACTACGACGTCGCCGTCATCGGCGGCGGTCCCGGCGGACTCTCCACCGCCGTCTACGCCGCCGCGGAGGGCATGAGCGTGGTCGTCATCGAGGACGACGCGCCCGGCGGCCAGGCGGGATCGACCTCCCGGATCGAGAACTACCTGGGCTTCCCCGTCGGGCTCACCGGCGGCGACCTCGCCCAGCGCGCACTTCAGCAGGCCCGCCGGGTCCGCGTGGAATGGCAGCCGACGCGGGTGGCGACCCGGCTCGTCCCCGCCCAATCGGGCGGCCACACCGTGGAGTTCGTCAAGGCCGGCACCGCCGAGACCGCCTCGGTGTCCGCGGCCGCCGTCGTGGTGGCCACGGGTGTGGAATGGAACCGCCTGGCCGCCGCGGGCACCGAGCGGCTCCTCAACTCCGGCGTCTACTACGGGGCCTCCCTGTCCGACGCGCCCTCCACCGCCGGCGAGGACGTCTACATGGTGGGCGCCGGCAACTCGGCCGGACAGGCCGCCCTGTACTTCGCCCGCTACGCCCGCTCGGTCACCCTCCTCGTCCGGGGCACCGACCTCGGCGCCTCCATGTCGAACTACCTGGTCCAGCGCATCGAGAGGACCCCCGGCCTGCACGTCCTGCTCGGCACCGAGGTGGCCGAATGCCTGGGCGGGACCACGCTCACCGGCCTGCGGCTGCGCGAACGCACCGGGGCCGAGCGCACCGTCCCCGCGCAGTGCCTGTACGTCCTCATCGGCGGCCGCCCCTCGACGGACTGGCTCGACGGCGCCCTCGAACTCGACGAACGCGGCTACGTCCTCACCGGAACCGGCGGCGTCGGCCGCGAAGCCCTCCCGATGGAGACCAGCATGCCGGGCGTCTTCGCCGTCGGCGACGTACGGTCCGGCTCTGTCAAACGGGTCGGCGCCGCGGTCGGCGAGGGCGCCGCGGTGGCCCACAGCCTGATCGAGTACCGCCGCAGGCACTCCGGCCGGTTCCAGGACGCGGGCGCCGTCGGCGGGTTCTGAACGGCCCGGCCCCCACGCCCCCTTCAGGCCGTGGGGTGCCATTCGCACAGCAGGATCGTCGCGTCGTCGTGCAGGCGCTGGTCCTGGTGGGTGAGCAGCTCCAGGATCAGGCGGCGCAGGGCCTCGGGCGCCGTGGTGCCCGAGGCCATCGAGCGGATGACCGTGTCGCCCAGCCGCTCCTCGCCGAAGAGTTCGCCCGTGGCGGAGCGGGCCTCGGTGACACCGTCGCTGTAGAGGAGGACCCGGTCGCGGGGCTGGAGGCGGGCCCGGTGCAGCGGGGGAGGGGCGTCCTCGTGGTAGCCCAGGCCCAGGGGGAGCTGCGGCGGGCGTTCCAAGGCCGCCGGTACGACGTGTCCGTCCCGGATCAGCAGGGGCGGCGGGTGGCCGCAGTTGATCCAGGCGAACTCCCCGCGCCGGGTGTCGAGATGGGCCAGGATCCCGGTCATCAGCCGGTCGGGGATCCAGCTCCGCAGGGTCCGCTCGATGGTGGTGGCGATGTCCTGGAGGTCGCCGCCGGCCCGTCGGGTGGAGCGGCACGCGGCCAGGCCGGCGGCGCTGGCGCCGCCCGCCGCGAGGTCGTGCCCCATGGCGTCCAGCAGGGTCAGATGGAGCCCGCCGTCGCTGAAGTTGTGGTCGAAGGCGTCGCCGCCGATGTCGTACGCGGGCTCCAGGACGGCGGTCGAGGTCGCCTGGCTCGTGCCGATGGTGCGCGGCGGCAGGAAGGCCCACAGCAGTTCCGCCTGCAGGGTCATGGGCCGGCTGCGGCCCCGTTCGACCAGCAGGTCGTTGTGGGTGGACTTGGAGATGACGATCAGGGTCGCCAGCGCCGCCAGGGCCAGGCACCCCTCCAGGTCCTGCTCGTCCAGCGCCGGTCCGGTCGCCCGCATGACGCCGACGCGCTCGACGCCGTCCACCATCGGGACCCAGGCGGTGGTGCGGTCGCGCGACGTCTGGACCTGCTGGGCGCGGTAGGCCAGGCCGGCCAGCGAGGCGTCGATGTCCAGGGCCTCCGCCTGCTCGTCGGCCTCGGCGGTCTCCGCGGTCTCCGGCCGCTCGGCGGCCAGCTGGGGCAGGGCCACGAGCCGGACCTGCTGGAGGTCGGACAGGTACAGGCGCGTCCCGGTCAGGCCCAGTCGTTGTGCCGCCTCCTCGATCAGGGCCGGTACCTGGCGGGCCGAGGCCTCGTGCGAGCGGTCCAGTACCCATGCCAGCACCGAGCCCGTCCGGTCGGCCGCCACCGGATTCACCCCGCCGTCCGCAGGCGGTGTCGTGTTCACGCGGTTGGGCATGCCGGGCCTCCGGGTCAGGCCGCCGCGGGTCCCCGCCCGTGGCGGTGCGGCCGGTGGACGCGGATCAGCCGGGCCTCGGCCAGGCCCTCGACGACGCGGGTCTCGAAGGCCGGCTGGGGGGCCGTGGCCGGGCCCTCCACGTTCCAGCCGTCCGACAGCCGGAACAGGCTGCGGTGCCAGGGGCAGCGGACGCACCCGTCCTCGATCCCGCCTTCCGACAGCGGGCCGCCCATGTGGGAGCAGCGGTCGGCCAGTGCGCGGACGGTGCCGTCCTCCTCGCGGACGACGAGGACGTCCACCCCGTCGACCTGTGCGAGGGCGGCCCGGCCCACCGGGAAGGCGGCGGCCGGCCCCAGGGGGTGCCACCCGTCCCCGACCCGGTGCCCGACCTGCTCGGCGTGGTTGGCCCCGGCCGCCTGCCGGAAGGCCAGGTGCCCGCCCAGCGCGCCGCCCGCGCCCACCGCGGCGAGCCCGGCCAGGGCCAGTGCCCGGCCGCGCAGGTCCCGGCCGCGGGCCCGGGCGTACAGGGAGGCCGCGTAGAGGGCGACCCCGGCGGTGTTGGCCAGGGCGTGGACGAGGCCGGTCCTGGCCTGTTCGGGGGGCAGCTCCGCCCAGTCCGCCCAGCCCGCCGCGGCCGCCGGCGCGGCCGCGGCCAGTCCCACCCCGACCAGGACGGGCGCGGCGGTGCGCCGCGCCCGTCCCGGGAGCAGGTCCAGCACGGTGGCCGAGAGCCAGGTGCCGATCGGTACCTGGACGAGCAGGGGGTGGGCCGGATGGCCCAGCGGGCGGCCGTGGAGCAGGTCGCGGGCCGGGCCGAGCGGCAGGGCCCGGACGCCCTTGCGGAGCCCGTCGATCAGGGTGTCGGCCTGCGGGGCCTGCTCGATCCGCTCCAGTGCGCAGAGCAGCGGGCCCGGACCCGGTGTCGTACGGTGCGTGTCCATGGGGCCGCGTCTACCCGGGTCGCCGCGAGCCATGTACGGGCGTCCCGCGTACGGCCGCCCCCGCGGCCGGCGCATGGCGGGCGTGCGGTGGGGCAGGGGCGGGCGGGGGGCCAGGAGGGACCACCACAGGGAGAGCCGCCATGCCGGAACCGGACCTCGGTGACTTCGCCGTCGCGCAGGACGGCCCGCTCTACGTGGTCACGGCGGCCGCCGACGGCATGCGGGCGGGCTGTCTGGTCGGCTTCGCCTCGCAGTGCTCGATCGATCCGCCGCGATTCGTCGTGTGGCTGTCGGTCGAGAACCACACCTACACCGTGGCGCGCCGGGCCCGCTACCTCACCGTGCACGTACTGCGCCGGGACCAGGAGGCGCTGGCGCGGCTCTTCGGCGGCAGGACGGGGGACCGTACGGACAAGTTCGCCGGGATCGGCTGGCGGCCCGGGCGGGAGGGCAGCCCCGTGCTGGCGGGCGTGGCGGCCTGGTTCACCGGCCGGATCGAGGCCGTGGTCGCCGGCGGCGACCACGAGGGCTTCCTGCTCGCGCCGGTGGAGGACGGGCCGCCGGCCCCGGGCCCCGCCGCGCCGCTGAGGTTCGGTCACGTACGGGACCTCGAGGCCGGTCACCCGGCCTGACAGCCGGAGCCCGCGCGCGGGCGCGGCTGCGCGTCGGACGGGGCGCCGGTCCTCAGCGGGGGCCGGAATCGCGCGCCGGCCGGCCGGGCCCCGGTGAGCAGGCGGAGACGAGGGCGCGGTCCAGCTGGGCGTGGAACTCCACGAAGCCCGACGTGCGGCTGAGCTGCACGACCGAGCCGGTCAGCCGGTGCGGTCCCACGAGCAGCAGGCGCCGGCCGTGGCCGGAGAGGGTGCGTCCCAGGTCGGCGAGGACCGCGCCGGCGGCGGGGGTCATCAGCTTCAGGCCCCCGAGCTCGATCACGTAGGCCGGTGTCCCCGGATCGGCTCCGGCCAGGGCCTGCCGGAGGGCCGAGCGGTCGTGCGGTTCCACGGAGCCGTCGAGGTAGACCACCCAGTGGCCGGCGTCGCCGTCCGGCACCACCAGCCGTGCCCGGGTCACCCCGAAGCCGTGTCCGCCGTCCCGTTCCGGCGGCGCCGTCACGTGCTCCGCCGTTCCGTGCTCCGCCGTCCCCGGGGCCTGGCCGTCGGCGGCACGGTCCGCCGGTCCGGCCACCTCCAGCAGTTTCCGGACGGCGGGCCGGGCGGCGGTGATCCTCAGCGGGCGGTGCTGTGCGGCGGCCTCGCGCGCCACGTCGAGCAGGGCGTTGAGCCCCGACCCGTCGCGGAAGTGGGCCCGAGCGAGGTCGAGGCCGATTCCTCCGGGAGAGGCGCGGAGGGCGGCCAGCAGCGCCCGCCGCAGCTCGCCGGCCCGGCCGCAGTCCACCTCGCCGGTGACCTGCACGACAGAGGTGTCCGGGTGCTCGCGCCGGACGGTCACGTTCATCGGCTCGTCGGGAACGCCATGTCCGCCGTGGGCGGTCTCGGGGACAGCGGAGGTGCTCATGGGAATCTCCAGAAGGCCCGAAAGGGTGCTCTGATCGGATTTTCAACAGATTCCGTATGTACGTCAAGATTTACCGGAAACGTCAATCAGGAAATCCACCTCCGGAGATGCGCGGCATGGCGGCGCCCCGGATCACAGGGCGGGCCCCGGGATCACAGGGCGAGGACGATCCCGTACGCGAGGAAGAACAGGGCCACGAGGACCGCCAGGAGCACGATGGCCACGAGCGGCCCCTTGGACCAGCCACGCTTGGGCGGACGGTGGGGTCCGGCTCCGGACGCGGTGCTCGCCTCGGCGGGCGGGGTCTCCCCGGGCGGTACCGAGCCGCCCGGTTCCAGACCGGTGGTGTTGCGGGGATCGGGGTCGGGGGAGTTGGTACTCATGTCCGGCGTGTCCCCCGAACCGGTCCGCCCATGCCGGTCCGGACGGACTTCCCGGGAGCGGAGGGCGCCGCCCGGTGTCCGGAGGCGAAGCCCGGGCAGACGCGGCAGCAGGAGTCACGCAGCCGCCCCGCGGCCCTGCCGCCCGGGCGGCCCGCCCCGACGAAAGGTGCTGCCCATGACCGAGTTCGGCTACTTCCTGGCGTGCGAGGAGTTCACCCCCGCGCAACTGCTCGACCAGGCCCGCAGGGCCGAGGAGGCCGGATTCACCCGGCTGGCCATCTCCGACCACTTCCACCCGTGGAACGACGCCCAGGGCAACAGCCCCCTGGTCTGGTCGGTGATCGGCGCGTTGTCGCAGACCGTCGACCTGCCCGTCACCACGCTGGTCACCTGCCCCACCGTCCGCCTGCACCCGGCGGTGACCGCCCAGGCCGCGGCCACCTCCAGCGTCATGCTGGACGGCCGCTTCAGCCTCGGCGTCGGCACGGGCGAGGCCCTCAACGAACACGTCCACGGCGACCGCTGGCCCCCGTTCGCCGACCGGGCCGCCATGCTGGAGGAGGCCGTCGAGATCATGCGCAGGCTCTTCACCGGCGACCTCGTCAGCCACCGGGGCGAGCACTACACCGTCGAGAACGCGCGCCTGTACACCGTGCCCGACACGCCGCCCCCGGTCCTCGTCTCCGGATTCGGGCCGAGCGCCGCCGGGCTCGCCGGGCGGATCGGCGACGGCTACGTCCTCATGGGGAACTCGTCGGCGCCTTCCGCGAGGCCGGCGGCGAGGGCAAGCCGGTGGTCGGCGGACTGAAGGTCTGCTGGGACGAGGACCGGGACCGCGCCGTGGACACCGTGCACCGCCTCTGGCCCAGCCAGCTGCTCCCGGGCGAACTGGCGCAGATCCTGCCCACCCCCGCCCACTTCGAGCAGGCGAGCGAACTGGTCACGAGGGAACAGGTCGCCGAAGCCGTGGCCTGCGGAGACGACCCCGAGGAGCACATAGAGGCCGTCCGCGCGTACGTGGACGCCGGCTTCGACGAGGTCTACATCGGCCAGATCGGCCCCGGCCAGGCGCCGTTCTTCGAGAACTTCCGCACCAAGGTCCTCCCCGCGCTCTCCCCGCACTGAGTCGCACGGGAAGGCCCCGGGAACGCCTCGTTCCCGGGGCCTGACGGCCGAGCGCCCCTAGGGCTCCCCGTCCGGCTCCTCCTCGACCACGTGCACGGCCGCCTCCTCGGCGGAAGCCGCCCCGCCGTCGACGCCGGTGTCACGGGCCAGGACGGACAGGTGCCGCACCGGCGGCCCTTCCTCGGCCGAGGCCATCCGCCCGGCCCGTTCCCGGCCCGCCGTCGACCCGTCGCCGTGCGGGTCCCCGGTCATGTCCCCGCTCCCGCCCGGACCCCCTCCGCCCTCGCCCCCGAGGTCGTCCCCCGGAGCCTCCTCGGAACCGAGGCCGGCGTCGGCCCCGTCCGCCTCCGGCTGCTCCTGGGCGAGCCGCTGGTCGAGGCTCTCCCCGGCGCGCTGTTCCCCGGCGGTGGTGCCGTGCCGGCCGGCCGCGAGGGGCCGGTCGGGCGGGGAGTAGCCGCTGTCCAGGGTCTGGTCCAGATCAGGTTCGCCGAGGGCGTTCTCCATGTCCGGCTGCGCTTCGCCGCGTTCGGTCTCCGCCGACGGCTGGTACACCTCGTCCCCCCAGGCTTCGCTGCCGTTCATGGACGTGGGCTCCTCTCCGGCGCGTTCCCGCCGCCGCTCCCGCTCCCGGCGGGGCGACCGGCGTCGAACAGGTCGAGCATCCGCTCCATGACCTCGTCGAAGTCCTGCCACGGGCCCGCCGGTTCCGCGGCGGCCCGGCGGGCGGTCCCGTCCTGGCGGCTGCTTCCCTTCGCAGACATGGCGACCTCCTCTGCGACTCTCGGATGCGCGCTTCTTCCCCGGATCCGCGGGGCCCATGCGGCCGCGAAGGGGGGAATGCCCGGCGCCCATGAGTACGCCCGGAGCGGGTAGGCGCGGCATGGGGGCCGGCACGGGCCGGCCCGTCCCCCGAGGAACGGAAAGGAGAAGGCCATGCCCCGTGGTTCCTCCCCGAAGCGGGAACGGCAGTACGAGCACATCAAGGAGTCGGCGCTCGACCGCGGCGAGTCCGAGAAGCGGGCCGAGGAGATCGCCGCCCGCACGGTGAACAAGGAACGCGCCCGCTCCGGCGAGTCGAAGACGGCCAGCCGGTCGTCCACCGAGGACATGTCCTCGTCCAAGCGCGGCGGCCAGCGCTCGCACAGCGGCTCCCAGGGACCGACGAAGGAGCAGCTCTACAACGAGGCGAAGAAGCGGAACATCAAGGGCCGCTCCCAGATGGACAAGGCCGAACTGAAGGAGGCCCTCGGCCGTTGACCCTCCCCCTGCCCGGGTCGGGACCCGGTTGCGCGGGCCGGCCGGGGTAGACGCAGGGGAAAGCGGCCGGCCGCCGACCGGGCGCCGGCCGCTTCCCCTTTCGAGGAGGCCGGCATGCGCCCTTCACGTTTCCTCATCGCGGCGGCCGTCGTCACCGCCGCCATGGGCACCATCACCCCCGCGGCCCTCGCGGCCGCACAGGCCGGGAGCGACGACCAGACGTTCGTCGTGACGGTCCACCAGGGCAACCTGGCCGAGATAGCCGCCGGTACGGACACGCGGATGAACGCACAGGACCCCTGCGTCAAGGACGTGGGCCGCACCCTGGTCAAGGACCACACCAAGCTGGACACGGACGTTAAGGCGCTCGCGGAGAAGCTGGACATCGCCCTTCCCGCCAAGCCCACCGCCGCCCAGCAACAGCAGCTCAAGGACATCCAGGGCGAGGCCGGCACCCCCGGCTACGACACGGCGTGGCTGAAGGCCCAGGCCGACGCCCACCAGGCGACCCTCAAGACGATCGACGACGAGATCGCCAACGGCGACGACGCCCGGGTGGTGGCCGCGGCGAAGGACGCGCGCCCGGTCGTCGCCATGCACCTCGACATGGTCCGCGGGGGCACGTGCCACGTCATGGGCTGACCGTCACGGGCTGACATCACGGAGTCCAGGCCCGTACCGCCCGGTGCGGACCGGACGATTTCCGGCGGACCGTACCCCCGGGCGTCCCGGCCCTGGTCAAAAGGGGGTCCCGTACGCAAGGATCACCGGCGCACCACGCACACACCTCCCCACCCCCCCGTCCCAGGAGGATCTGTATGGCTCGCCGCATATCCCGCGGCCTCGTCGCCGCGGCCACCGCCACCGTGGCCACGCTCGCCCTCGCCGGCCCGGTCGCCGCCCAGTCCGCGGGTACCGCCACCACCGGCTCCGCCCTGCCCCAGGGGCGGATCTTCATGGTCAACCCCGTCCAGTCCTCCGGCGACCAGTCGCTGACCGACGGCAAGGACGGCAACGCCGCCGTCCCCGCCTCCGCCTACGCCCTGGCCGCGCTGCACAACCTCGACGGCAGCGGCGGCCTCTCGGGCAAGTGGGCGGCCGTACGGTCGGAAACCGGCGCCCCGGCGCGCCTCGCGGACGCCGCCTCGTACAGCCGCAAGGACGACGGCTTCGAGCAGGTCATGGCGTACTTCTGGGTGAACGAGGCACAGGAGTACCTGCAGAGCCTGGGCTTCGGCAGCGAACTGCCGGGCGCCAACGACCGGGTGCAGCCCATCCGGATCAACCAGTGGGGCGCCGACAATTCCTTCTTCTCCGACACGAAGGCCGAGATCCGCTTCGGCAAGGGCGGCGTGGACGACGCCGAGGACGCCGAGGTCATCGTCCACGAGTACGGGCACGCCGTGCACAACGCCCAGGTGCCCGGCTTCGGCACCTCGCCGGAGGCCGGCGCGATCGGCGAGGCCTTCGGCGACTTCCTCGCGGTCTCCGTCGGCGCCTACGCGGACGAGACCCACGGCTGGCCCCGCAAGACCGACCTCGCCTGCGTCGGCGACTGGGACTCGGTGGAGTACAGCGCGGCCCCGCACTGCCTGCGGCGCGTCGACGGCAACAAGGTCTACGCCGACCGCGTCGGGGAGGTCCACGCGGACGGCGAGATCTGGTCCCGGGCGCTGTTCGACATCCGGGGCGCGCTCGGCGCCCGGACGGCCGGCCGGATCATCGTGAACGCCCAGTTCGTCGTGAACGCCCAGTTCGGCTTCCGCCCGGACACCAGCTTCCAGGATGCGGCGCTGACGACGATCGACACCGCGCAGCGCATGTACGGGGCGGACGCGGCGGCCGCCGTGCGCGCCGCCTTCAAGGCCCGGCAGATCCCCGGGGTGTAGCGGTTTCCGCACGCGGATGCCGCCGGCCCCGGGCCGGCGGCATCCGGCGGGTGGACGGGACGCTCAGGCGTTCAGCAGGCGGTTGAAGAACGAGCGGTAGTGCTGCAGGGCCTGGCGCAGGTCCTCCGTCGCCACGTCGTCGCCGCGCTGCCACTGCCCCTCCAGGTCCTGCTTGTGCGAGGCGAAGGTGCCGGCGAGGCTCTGCATGACCTCCGCCACCAGGGTGTCCGCCGAGGTCACCGCCTCCCGCGGGTCGTCGACGAAACGGCCCTGGATCTCGCTCCAGGCCGTCCGGTAGCGCTCCGCGTCCGCGGTGGCGAGCAGCGGCTGCCCGTCACCGCTCCCGGCCGCCCCGTCCCCGGCCGCCGGTCCGGCCGGGCCGTCCAGGGACCCCTCCGCCGGCCGGTCCACCGATTCGCCTCCGCCGCCTTCCTCGCGGCCGGTCAGGACCTCTTCGTCCTTCTCGTTCTCCCCGTACTCCTCCTCGTCCCGGCCGGCGGCGGACCCGCCGGACAGGGACTCCCCGGTGGCCTCGCCCGGGTAGACCGGAGGCCCGGAGTCCGGTCCGCCGGCCGTGCCGGGGCCCGCGAGGTCCTCCGTGCTCAGGGGGCTGTCGCCCCGCCGCATGTCGTCGTGGGTGCCCATGTCACCGGCTCCTCTGGTCCGTCAGCAGTTCGTCGAACAGGGCGCGGTAGTGCACCATCGCCGCGCGGAGTTCCTCCGTGGTCGCCCGCCCTCCGGTGCTGCGCGACCTGATGTCGTGCGCGGCCCGGTAGTGCTCCAGCGTCCGGCCGTGCTCGACCGACAGGTCGCGGACGGCACCGTGGTACCCGTCCGTCGGATAGCCGCGCTCCCGCATCAGCTTCGCCACCAGGTCGTCGGCCTCGTCGACCGAGCCCGCCGGCTGGTCCACGAAGTGCTCCTGGACCTCGCTCCACCGGTCGGCGAACTGGCGCCGCCGCTCGGGCGGCAGCTCCCGGATGTCGAGCTTGTCGTGCCGGACCTCGCGGGCGTGCAGGTCGCGCTCGGCGGCCAGGACGCCGCCCTTCTCCTCGACCGCGCGCTCGTACTCGGGCCCGAAACGGTGGCGCAGATGGCGCCGGCGCGCCAGCAGCACGAGGGTCACGGTGATGGCGAGCACCACGACCACTGCGGCCACCACGACGGCTATGAGTGTGCTTGTCGACATCTCGGTCCTCCGTCCCGGGTGATTCCATCGCCCGTAGGGACGCGGCTGCCCACCTCGAAGGGAGACAAACCGGTGCTCACCCCATCAAAGGAGAAGAGCCTTCTCGAACCAGTGGATTGTGGCCCGGCGGTACCGCCTCCCCGGGCGGTACGGGGCCGGGCGGGGTGCCGTCGCCGAACGGGCGGCCTCCCAGGGCGGCCCGGCCGTGCGGGGCGAGCCAGCTCCGGGCGTCGGGCCCGGCCGGCACGATGCCGGTCGGGTTGATGTCCGTGTGCACCAGGTAGTAGTGCCGTTTGATGTGGTCGAAGTCGATGGTGTCGCCGAAGCCAGGGGTCTGGAACAGGTCCCGCGCGTAGTCCCACAGCACGGGCATCTCGCTCAGCTTGTGCCGGTTGCACTTGAAGTGGCCGTGGTAGACGGCGTCGAAGCGCACCAGCGTGGTGAACAGCCGCACGTCCGCCTCCGTGATCGTGTCGCCGACGAGGTAGCGGGACCCCGTCAGCCGCTCGGAGAGCCGGTCGAGCCGCTCGAACAGCCGCCGGTACGCACGCTCGTAAGCCTCCTGGGAGCCGGCGAACCCCGCCCGGTAGACGCCGTTGTTCACGTCCCGGTAGACCGCCTCGTTCACGGAGTCGATCTGCGCGCGCAGCTCCGACGGGTAGAGCGCCGGAGCTCCCGGGCGGTGGTGTGCGGTCCACTCGAGCGACAGGTCGAGGGTGATCTGCGGGAAGTCGTTGGTCACCACCTGCCCGGTCGGGACGTCGACGACCGCCGGCACGGTGATCCCCCGGTCGTAGCCGGGGTCACGGGCGAAGTACGCCTCCTGGAGCCGCTCGATGCCGAGCACGGGGTCGCGTCCGCCCGGGTCCAGGTCGAAGGTCCAGCTGCGCTCGTCGTGGACCGGCCCGGCCACGGCCATCGGAAGGGCCTCCTCCAGCCCGAGGAGCCGCCGGACGATGATCGCCCGGTTCGCCCACGGACAGGCCCGGCTGACCACCAGGCGGTACCGGCCGGGCTCGACGGGGAACCCGTCCCGCCCGTCGGCGGTGATCCGCGTCGTCAGGTACCGCTCGTCGCGGGAGAACTCCCGGCCCGAGGTCACGTAGCTCACGTCCGGCGCCTACCCGCGGGGGGCCGCGGTGAACACGGGTACGGCGGGTAGACGCCCGGTATGCCCC
>NZ_JZWV01000311.1 GCF_000966975.1 Streptomyces katrae
GTATGCCCCTCACCTTCCCCCTCGCCGACAGCACCCTGCCCCTCCTCGCCCGCGGCTACCGCTGGGCGCCCGGCCTGCGCCGCCGCCACGGAGACCCCCCGGCCGTCCGCACCCGGCTGATGGGACGCCCCGCCCTGCTGCTGCACGGGCCCGCCGCGGTCGGGTTCTTCTACGACGAGCACCACGTGCTGCGCCACGGCGCACTGCCCGGGCCCGTCCTGGACACCCTCTTCGGACGCGGCGCCGTCCACACCCTGGACGGTTCCCGGCACCGGGGCCGCAAGTCCCTGAGGGCTGGCGGGGCCGCCGGGTGGTGCTCTTCGACGAGGCGGCCGCGGTCCTCGCCGGGGCCGTCTGCGAATGGACCGGGACGGCCGGGGCCGTGGGCGGCGCGCGCGGGGTCGCCGAGGACTGCGTGGCCATGGTCGACGGGTTCGCGACCGCCGGGCCCCGGCACTGGAAGGCGCGCCGGGCGAGGGCCCGCCAGGAGGCGCTGCTCGCCGGCGCCGTCGAGGAGGTGCGCGCCGCCGGCGGCCCTCCGGGCGGCGCCGGGGTCCTCGGTGCGGTGGCCGGCCACCGGGACAGCGACGGCCGGCTGCTCGACCCCCGCACCGCGGCCGTGGAACTGCTCAACATCATCCGCCCGACGGTGGCCGTCGCCTGGTTCACCGTGTTCGCCGCGCACGCCCTGCACCGCACGCCCGGGGTCCGCGCCGAGCTGCTCGCGGGCGGCGCCCCGTACGCCAGGGCCTTCGCCCACGAGGTCCGCCGCTTCTACCCCTTCGTGCCCTTCGTCGGCGGCCTGGCCGCGCGTGACCTGCGCTTCGGCGGGCAGCCGGTCCCCGAGGGCGCGCTCGTCCTGCTCGACGTCCACGGCCACCACCGCGACCCGGGTCTGTGGCCCGACCCCCACCGCTTCGACCCGCTGCGCTTCCTGGGACGGGAGCCCGGCCCCGGCGAGCTGATCCCGCAGGGCGGCGGGGACGCCCGGACCGGCCACCGCTGCCCGGGCGAGGACATCGCCGTGGGCCTGCTCGCCTCCCTCGCCCCCGCACTGGCCCGCCTCGACGCCGACGTGCCCGGGCAGGACCTGGAGATCCCGCTCCACCGCATCCCCACCCGCCCCCGCAGCGGGTTCGTCCTGGCGGTCCCGGCCCGGCGGTGAGCCCGCGCCCCGGGGCGGCGCACGCCCCCGGCGGGCGCGTCCGCGCCCGCTCCCGGAGCCCCTCGCACCCGTACCGGCGGCTGGACTGGAGGAGAACGTTCCGGGAAGGAGAGGATATGCGGACCCCGGAATTCCCGGACGGGCTGTGAGATGGCTGTGAAGCGACGGACCAGGGGGGTCCGCCGTGCGGGAAGAGTGCCGACAAGTTCTATATTCGTACGAACCATCCACGCGCGGCGGCCCGGCTGCGGTGATCAGGGGGGACGACAGGCATGGCCGACACCGACACCGTTCCGGGCACCCGGACGGAGTCCCGGAGTGCCCGAAAGCTCCAGCGCAAGGCACGCAGCCGCAAGCGCCTGGGCATAGCCGTCGCCGTCGCCGCCCTCGGCGGGGCGGCCGCCACGGCGTACACGTTCACCTTCGGCGGCGCCCCCGCGCAGGGCGAGGCGAAGCTGGCCGCCACGCAGAGCGCCGCCGACGCGGCCGCCGCCGCGAAGGGCGCCGAGCAGCCCTGGGACGGCAAGGTCAAGGTGCTCGGCGACGGCTCCACCTCCTACACGGGCCCCCAGCCGAACCAGCTCAAGCCCGAGAAGCTCAAGCCCGGCGAGAAGCCCCCGCAGTTCGTCGTCTTCTCCTGGGACGGCGCCCTGGAAGGCGACGACCACCTCTTCTCGCACTTCCGCCAGGTGGCCAAGGACAGCAAGGCCCACATGACCTTCTTCCTCACGGGCATCTACCTCCTGCCCGACGACAAGAAGGCGCTCTACCACCCGCCCCAGCACCCGCAGGGCGCGGCCGCCATCTCCTACCCGACCGTCCCGCACGTGAAGTCCACGCTGGGCCAGCTGCGCGGCGCCTGGACCGACGGCAACGAGATCGGGTCGCACTTCAACGGGCACTTCTGCGGACCCAAGGGCGGCGGGGACTGGAGCCCCGACGAGTGGAAGAGCGAGATCGACCAGACCTACGCGTTCATCAAGAACTGGAAGACGAACACCGGCTTCACCAAGGAAGCGCCCCTGCCCTTCGACCCGGACCGCGAGGTCGTCGGCGGCCGCGCGCCCTGCCTGGAGGGCCAGAAGAACCTGCTGACCGCGATCAAGCCGTACGGCTGGCGCTACGACGCGAGCTCCTCGGGCGACTTCCAGCTGTGGCCGTCCAAGCAGAACGGCATCTGGAACTTCCCCCTCCAGCTCGTGCCCCTCCAGGGCAAGGAGCTCCAGGTGCTCTCCATGGACTTCAACTTCCTCTACAACCAGTCCGGCGACAGCACCAAGGGCGACCCGGCGAAGTACCCGGCCTGGGAGGCGCAGACCCGCGGCTCGTACCTGAACGGCTTCAACCGCGTCTACAACGGCAGCCGGGCTCCCATGTTCATCGGAAACCACTTCGAGGACTGGAACGGCGGCATCTACATGCAGGCCGTCGAGGACGTGATGCGGGACGTCTGCCCGCGCCAGGACGTCCGCTGCGTCTCCTTCAAGGAGCTGTCGGACTGGCTCGACGCCCAGGACCCCAAGGTCCTCGCCCAGCTGCGCATGCTCGACCCCGCGCAGGCACCCGACTGGAACACGCTGGTCAAGTGACGGGACCACCGGCGGCGGGGCCGGAGGTGACTCCGGCCCCGCCCCCGGTCACTTCACCGCTCTGATGTAATCCGTCCACACCCGCACCGCCCGCTCGCTGCCCGGCGTGCCGGGGGCGTCCCCGCCCAGTCCGGTCAGCGGCTGCGCGATCAGGTCCGTCAGCGCCATCCGGTAGACGACCACCGCCGTGGACTCCTTCTCGGTGTTCGCCACGAACCAGCCCGCCGTGTTCGCCGCCGTGGTCCCGGTCTTGCCCGCCGCCCCGGGGTGCGCCTTGGCCGCCGTCTTCGCCGAACCGTCGGTGACGGCGCTGCGCAGGGCCTCCGTCACCGAGCGGGCCGTCTTCGCCGACATCGCCCGGACCGGCTTCGGCGCCGCCTCCAGCGGTACGGCGGCGCCGTTGCGGCTGACCGAGCGCACCGAGTAGGGGTCGGTGTGCATGCCGTCGGCCGCGAAGGCCGCGTAGGCGCCGGCCATGCGGATCGCACTGGGCTTGGAGTTCTCCCCGAGCGAGAACGTGGGGATCCGCGTCCCGAGGCTCGACGGCAGCAGGCCCGCCCCCTCCGCGAAGGTCTCCACCCGGTCGAGCCCGACGTCGAGCCCGAGCTGGAGCATCGGGGTGTTGACCGAGTTGGCGACGGCCTGCTGAAGGGTCACCTGTCCCCAGCTCTTGTTCCCGTCGTTGCGGCCCTTGACCACCTTGCCGCTGCGGTCCCAGTACGGGCCCTCCGGGGTCTGCACGGTCACCTGGTCGTTGCCGTCGTACACCGTCGCCGGGGAGACGGGCGTCCGGTCCTTGCCGCGCGTGCGCACCACCCCCTCCTCCAGGGCGGCCGCGTAGACGAGCGGGGTGAACGCCGTCCCGACCGGGATCGTCGTCGAGTTCGCCTGGTTGAAGCCCTGCTTGAGGTAGTCGGGGCCGCCGTAGACCGCGAGCAGCCGCCCGTCCGGGGCGACGCTCGCCGCGCCGATCTTCGCGTGGGTGTCGGTCGCGGGCCGCTTCTCCGGGTCGAAGTCCTTCTGGGCCTTCTGCACGGCGTCCGTCAGCGCCGCCATGCGGGACTGGTCGAAGGTCGTGTAGATCTGGTATCCGCCGAGGTCGAAGTCGGAGTCCTTGATGTGCCCGGCCTTGATCGCGTACGCCTTGGCCAGCTCCACCAGGTAGCCGTTCTGGGCGCCGGGGGTACCGGCGGTTCCCGGACCCGAGGGCTCCGGGAACTGGGTGTACGTGGCCCGCTCCGCGGCCGTGAGCTGCCCGGTGTCGACCATGCGGTCCAGGATCCAGCTCCAGCGCTCCACGGCCCGCTTGTGGTTCTCCGGGCCGAGCGCGGGGTCGTAGAGGCCGGCGCCCTTGAGGAGGGAGGCGAGGAAGGCGCCCTCGCTGGCGTTGAGCTTCGAGACGTCCTTGCCGTAGTACGCCTGGGAGGCGCGCTGGATGCCGTACGTACCGCGCCCGAACCAGCTGGTGTTGAGGTAGTCCTGGAGGATCTGCTTCTTGTCCGTCTGGTTGTCCAGCTTCAGGGCCAGCAGGATCTCGGTGAACTTCCGGGAGAGGGTCCGGTCCTGGTTCAGGTAGGCGTTCTTCACGTACTGCTGGGTGATGGTGGACCCGCCCTGGGTCTCGCCGCCCGTCAGCGCGGCGCGCACGGCGCGCATGAACCCGGAGGGGGAGACCCCGGGGTCCGTGTAGAAACTGGCGTTCTCGGCCGCGAGCACGGCCCCCTGGACCTTGGGGGGCACCTTGTCGAGGGGCATCTCCTGCCGGCTGACCCAGCCGGTGCGGGCCATGGTGGAGCCGTCGGCCCAGTAGTAGATGTTGTCCTGTTGTGTGGCGAAAGAGTTGAGGTCGTCCGGTATGTCCGTGGTGGCGTACGCGATGCCCACGAAGCCGACGAGACCCGTGAACAGGTACAGGCAGGCGCCCAGCCACTGGCGCCAGGAGGGTATCCAGCGGCGCCAGCCGCTGCGCCCGGGCCTCGGGTAGGCCGGCCGCATCCGCCGCAGCAGCGGGCGCGCGCGGGCGGCCGCGGGGGCCAGTACCCGCTCCAGGACCGGCGCGAGCGCCCGCAGCCGTCCCGACCCCGCGCGCCGGCGGCGGCGCGTCCCCGATCCGCTCCTGCGGCCCTGGGAGGCCGCCGCACCGGCGTCCGGGGAGCCGAGTCCGCCCCGGGACCGCCCTCTTCCGCCCGAATCCTGCCTGGCCACTGCGGATGCTCCCTCTTCCGTGCTTTCCCGGACACCCTAGATGCATTTGCTGTGACTCCGCCGACCCGCCCACGGCAGCCGGCCCCCGCGGCCGGGGCCTCCTCGGCCGTGACGAAGCGGAGTCGGACGACTGCGCTGACGGGCGGCTCCCGCCGGGCATCCGGTGACAAAGCGGAACGCGGCGAATCAGTCGCCTAGTTGTGCGAAAATTCCGTCCTCCCGGTCCGTGTGGACCGGGTGACAAGGGGAAAACAGTGATACCTAAGAGGTTCAGGCCCGCCGCCATCGCGGCCCTGACCGTGGCCGTGGCGTCCGGGGGCTTCTTCGCCTACTCGGCGAACGCCGTCTCCGGGCCCGCAGAGGCCGACCAGGCCACCACCGAGACCTTCGCCCGCCTCGCGGACGACGTGCTCTCGCAGCGCACCCAGGCGCTGGTGGAAGGCCAGACCGTGCGCCACGGCCACGGCCAGGGGGGCAAGAAGAAGGCCCGTATGTCCGACGGGCTGAAGAAGGACCAGGACGCGGCGATCCAGTCGCTGCGCGACCGCAAGACCCGCCTGGCGCAGCTGGGCGAGGTCTACAGCGGCGCCGACACCAAGGTGACCGTCGACCGGGCCACGGTGACCGGGGGCAAGGCGACCGTCCAGGTCACCGAGCAGACCACGCTCACCTACAAGAAGGTGCACGGGGACGAGCCGTCCACGACGGACTTCAAGACGCGCTACGAGCTCAGCCTCACCAGCAGGAAGGGCGGTGACTGGGAGCTCCAGACGATCAAGTCCCAGGAGAACGGCCCCGTCGCGGTCAACGAGCCCGTCGCCGCCAAGGCGGCCGTCGTCACGGACGACGGCAACCAGTACCCGGACGGCACGCCCGCGTCCACCACGTACCCGGCCACGGCCAAGCCCAAGACGCTGACCGGCGGCGCGTACAACTACACCGCCATGGCGCAGTACGCGGAGAAGTACTGGAGCAACTACAACCCGGCGTACCGCAAGTTCAGCGGCAACGGCGGCGACTGCACCAACTTCATCAGCCAGGCACTGAACGCGGGTGGATGGAAGCCGGTCCCGGGCACCTCGACGGACTACCGCAACTGGTGGTACGACGGCACCCGCCAGTCGGACTCCTGGGTCGGAGCCAACGAGTGGGCCTGGTTCACGCTCTCCAACCAGCGGGCCGCCAACCTGGCCAACGTCTACCAGCTGGACGTCGGCGACATCCTGCAGGCGGACTTCAACCGGGACGGGTCCAAGGACCACTCCATGATGGTGACGTACCGCAGCAGGGCCGGAATGCCTTACCTGACGTACCACTCCACCAACACGTACCGGAAGTCGCTCGCGAGCATCCTGGCCTCTTACCCGAACGCCAGGTACTTCGCGTACCGCACCTGACGGACGGCCCTGACGGGCACCCCCGGGCCCCTCCCGCCGCCG
>NZ_JZWV01000312.1 GCF_000966975.1 Streptomyces katrae
GGGCCTTTTTTTTTGCGCCCATGGCCGGAACGCCGCTGGTCGGCCCGCAAACATCCCTCCCGAAAAGATCACTGCATCGAGGTAATGCGCACGGCGTTTCAAGGTCCACTGGGCGCAGTGGCCGTTACTGTTCCTCAGGATCTGGACGGATTCCCGGTATTCATCCTCTTTTTCCGGTTTTACGAAGGAGTGCTCGTCCGATGACCATCGACACCAGCCCCGAGGCGCAGCTGCAGGAACCGCCCCAGCAGCGGAGCCTCAGCACGGCCGCCGCCCGCAACCTTGCCACCACCACCAAGTCCGCCCCGCAGATGCAGGAGATCACCTCCCGGTGGCTGCTGCGGATGCTCCCCTGGGTGGAGACCAAGGGCGGCACCTACCGGGTCAACCGCCGCCTCAGCTACACCGTCGGCGACGGCACCATCGACTTCGTCCAGGACGGCGCCAGCGTCCGCGTGATCCCCCAGGAGCTCGGCGAGCTGGCCCTGCTGCGCGGCTTCGACGACGTGCAGGTGCTGACCGCCCTCGCCGACCGCTGCGTCCAGCGCGACTTCCGGGCCGGCGAGGTCCTCGTCGAACGCGGCACCCCCGCCGACCAGATCCACCTCATCGCCCACGGCCGCATCAGCCAGACCTCCGTCGGCAAGTACGGCGACGAGGTCGCCGTGGCCGTGCTCGCCGACGGCGAGCGCTTCGGCGAGAACGCCCTCCTCGACGCCGACGCCACCTGGGACTACACCGCCACCGCCGACACCCCCGGCACCCTGCTCACGCTCTCCCGCGCGGAGTTCTCCGCCGTCCTGGCCCAGGCGCCCCACCTCCAGGAGCACATCCGCAGGTTCAGCTCCCTCCCGCTCCAGCGGCAGAACCGTCACGGCGAGGCCGAGATCGCGATGTCGGCCGGCCACACCGGCGAGGCCGAACTGCCCGGCGCCTTCGTCGACTACGAGCTCAACCCCCGCGAGTACGAACTCTCCGTCGCACAGACCGTCCTGCGCGTGCACACCAGGGTCGCCGACCTCTACAACGGGCCGCACAACCAGACGGAGGAACAGCTCAGGCTCACCATCGAGGCGCTCCGCGAGCGCCAGGAGCACGAGCTGATCAACAACCGGGAGTTCGGCCTGCTCCACAATGCCGACTTCAAGCAGCGGATCCAGACCCACTCCGGCCCGCCCACCCCGGACGACCTCGACGAGCTCCTCTGCCGCCGCCGCGGCACCCGCTTCCTCTTCGCCCACCCGAAGACGATCGCGGCGATCGGGCGCGAGTTCAACGCGCGCGGACTCTACCCGGACCACGTCGACCTCGGCGGACAGCAGGTGCCGGCCTGGCGCGGGGTCCCGATCCTGCCGTGCAACAAGATCCCCATCACCAAGGAGAACACCAGCTCCATCCTGGCCATGCGCCCCGGCGAGGACAACCAGGGCGTCATCGGCCTGCGCCAGACCGGCCTGCCGGAGGAGTACGAGCCGGGCCTGTCCGTGCGCTTCATGGGCATCGACGAGCGGTCGATCATCTCCTACCTGGTCTCCACCTACTACTCCGCCGCCATCCTCGTGCCCGACGCGCTCGGCGTGCTGGAGAACGTACAGATCGCCCGCAGGCGCGACTGACGGCACCGCCGACGGCACCGCCCCAGGCCACGCGGCCCGAACCCTCCCGGGGCCGACCGAGCACGCCCGGGAGCCCGGGCCGGCCCACCCACCTCACCAAGGAGCCACGGATGCCCGATCCCGGGCCTTCCCCCCTGCAGTCGGTCCTGCCCTCCCGGCCCGTGCTGCCCTTCGGAACCGCCGCCCCGCCCGTGGAGCCGCCCGGACCCGCCGGGGCCCCGCCCGTGGAGCCGTCCGGGCCCGCGCACTCGGCGGCCGCCCTGCGACGGATCCTGCGCGGCCCCAGCGGACTGGGCACGGTCAGCCTGCACTGGGCCCGGCCCGAGGAACCCCCGGCCGCCGCCCAGCCCGTGACACCGGCCGCCATGCGGCCCATCCCGGGCCTCTACCACCACCCCGTACCCGAACCGGACCCCGTCCGGGTCGAGGAGCTCAGCCGGCGGATCAAGAGCTGGGCCGTGGACGAGGTCCAGGCGTTCCCGCCGGAGTGGGAGGACCAGTTCGACGGCTTCTCCGTGAGCCGCTACATGGTCGCCTGCCATCCCGACGCGCCCACCCTCGACCACCTGATGCTCGCCGCCCGGCTGATGGTCGCCGAGAACGTGGTCGACGACGCCTACTGCGAGGACGGGGCCACGACCCCCGACGTCGGCGGACGGCTCCTCCTGGCGCACACCGCCCTCGATCCGGTCCACACGGCGAAGGAGTACCAGCCGGCCTGGGAGGAGTCGCTCCACTCGGACGCCGCGCGCCGCTCCTACCGCTCGGCCATGGAGTACTTCACCGCGGCCGCCACCCCCGCCCAGGCGGACCGGTTCCGCCACGACATGGCCCGGCTGCACCTGGGGTACCTCGCCGAGGCCGCCTGGGACGAGACGGAGTACGTCCCGGAGGTGTGGGAGTACCTGGCCATGCGCCAGTTCAACAACTTCCGCCCCTGCCCCACCATCACCGACACCGTCGGCGGCTACGAACTCCCCGCCGACCTCCAGGCGCTGCCCGCCATGCAGCGGGTGATCGCCCTGGCCGGCAACGCCACCACCATCTCCAACGACCTCTACTCGTACATGAAGGAACTCAGGAGCCCCGGCAGGCACCTGAACCTGCCCGTGGTCATCGCCGAGAAGGAGGGCCTCTCCGACAAGGAGGCCTACCTGAAGGCGGTCGAGGTCCACAACGACCTCATGCACGAGTTCGAGGCCGCGGCCGCCGAACTGGCCGCGGCCTGGCCCGACCCGCGCGTGGCCCGCTTCCTCAAGGGCGTGGCCGTGTGGGTCGACGGCAACCACTACTGGCACGCCTCCAACACCTACCGATACACACTGCCCGATTTCTGGTAAACGAGGGGACTTATCCATGACCAGCACCGTCAGCACCACCCCGTTCATCCCCGCCCCCGCGACGCCCTACCAGGGCGACATCGCCCGCTACTGGAACGAAGAGGCCAGGCCCGTGAACCTGCGCCTGGGCGACGTGGACGGCCTTTACCACCACCACTACGGCATCGGCGCCGTCGACCACGCCGCCCTCGGCGACACCGCGGACAGCGAGTACGAGAAGAAGCTGGTCGCCGAACTGCACCGGCTGGAGTCCGCCCAGGCCGAACTGCTCCTGGACCACCTCGGCGCCATCGGCCGCGACGACATGCTCGTCGACGCCGGCTGCGGCCGCGGCGGCTCCATGGTCATGGCCCACCAGCGCTTCGGCTGCAAGGTCGAGGGCGTGACGCTCTCCGCCAAGCAGGCCGACTTCGGGAACAACCGTGCCCGCGAACTGGGAATCGAGGAATCGGTTCACTCCCGGGTCTGCAACATGCTCGACATGCCCTTCGAGACCGGTCAGGCCGCCGGCTCCTGGAACAACGAGTCCAGCATGTACGTCGACCTGCACGACCTGATGGCCGAGCACTCCCGCGTCCTCGCGGTCGGCGGCCGCTACGTCACCATCACCGGCTGCTGGAACCCGCGCTACGGCCAGCCCTCGAAGTGGGTCTCCCAGATCAACGCCCACTTCGAGTGCAACATCCACTCCCGCCGCGAGTACCTGCGCGCCATGGCCGACAACCGCCTCGTCCCCCAGGCCGTGATCGACCTGACCCCGGACACCCTCCCCTACTGGGAGCTGCGCGCCACGTCCTCCCTGGTCACCGGGATCGAGGAGGCCTTCATCGAGTCCTACCGGGACGGCTCGTTCCAGTACGTCCTGATCGCCGCAGACCGCGTCTGACCCGCCGGCGGCCGCCGACAGCCGACCGCCGGCCGCCGCACGCGCACGCCGGGCCCGTCCGTGACGGGCCCGGCGTCAGCCTTCCGGCTCAGGCGTTCTGCAGCGTGGCCACCAGGCCCGCGACGAGGCCCGCCCGCTCGGCCATGGCCTCGATCAGCACGTACTCGTGGTCGGCGTGCGCGCCGCCGCCGACCGCTCCGAGGCCGTCCAGCGTCGGAACCCCCAGCGCCGCCGTGAAGTTGCCGTCGCTGCCGCCGCCCACCGCCCGGCCCTCGATGCCGGGGAGCAGCCGCCGCGCCACGGCGAACAGCCCGGCCGCCGCCGACTCGGGCATCGGCGGGCGGGTGATGGACCCCTCCACCGAGATCCGCGCCCCGGGCAGGTGAGGGGCCAGGGCCGCGAAGGCGGACTCCACGCGGGCCCGCTCCTCGGCCGATTCCACGCGGACGTCCACCACGACGGTCGCCTCCGCGGGGACGACGTTCTCCAGGGTCCCCGCGGACGCGACGGTCGGGGTGACGGTGGTTCCGGCCTCGGGGCGGCCGATCGCCGTGATGTCCAGGACCTGGTGGGCCGCCTCGACCAGGGCGTTGATCCCGGCCGTGGGCTCCAGGCCGGCGTGCGAGGCCCGGCCGGCGATGGACACCTGGAAGGCGCCGCAGCCCTTGCGCCCGGTCTTCAGGCCCCCGCCGTCGGCGGCCCCCTCCAGCACCAGGACGGCACCGCAGGCCAGGGCGCGCTCCTCCAGGAGGGCCCGGGAGGAACGGGAACCGACCTCCTCGTCCGCGGTGATCAGGATCTCCACGCCCGACCGGTCGGCGAGCGTCGCCAGCCCGTGGACCGCCTGGACGATGCCGCCCAGCATGTCGAACACCCCTGGGCCGGTCACCCGGCCGTCGGCGACCGTGAACGGGCGCCGGTCCAGGGTGCCCAGCGGGAACACCGTGTCGTGGTGGCCCAGGAGCAGGACCTTCGGCTCGCCACCGCCCGACCAGTGGACGTGCGGACCGGCTTCGCTCTCGACCAGGACCGCGTGGCCGCCCAGACGGTGCTCGATGATCCCGGCCACGGCTTTCGCCGAGGCCGCGAGGGACTCCACGTCACGGGACGGGGACTCGACCTCCACCAGCGTGCGGAGGTCCTCGATCATCGCTTCGACGCTCACCCCGGCGTCCTTCTGCATCGTCACGTCGCACAGAGTAGTACTCCGTGCGCGACGGCGGAGGTCCGGCCCCGGCCCCGGCGGGCGCCCGGGCGTCAGCGCCGGCTCCATTCCTCCGCCAGGAGCCGGTACGAGCGGACCCGGTCGGCGTGGTCGTGCGTGATCGTGGTGATCAGCAACTCGTCGGCACCGGTGGCCTCCTGGAGCCGTTCGAGGTGGTCGGCCACCGTCCGCGGGGAGCCCACGAACTGGGTCTCGACCCGGTCGGCGACCAGCGCGTGCTCGGCGTCCGACCACCCGGCGGTCAGCGCGCGGGCCTCGTCGGGGGAGGGGAAGGGGATGGCGCCCTCGGCGGCGCGGATGCTGCGCACCCAGGGCGCGTACCCGGCGGCCAGCTCCCGCGCCGTGGCGTCGTCCGGGGCCACGACCACGTCGGCGGAGACGCTCAGGTACGGCCGGTCCAGTTCCGCCGAGGGTTTGAACGCGGCCCGGTAGCCCTCCGCCGCCTCCAGCACGCTCGCCGGGGCGACGTGGTAGTTCGCCGCGAACCGCAGCCCGTGCCGGCCGGCGGTCTCCGCGCTCTGCCCGCCGCTGCTGCCCAGGATCCACACCTCCACGTCCGCGCCCTCGCCGGGCACGGCGCGCGCCGCGATCCCCTCGGGGGAGCGGTACTCGCCGCGCAGCAGCGCGAGCACGTCGTCGACCTGTTCCGCGTAGTCCTGCGGGCGGGCGCCCGGCAGGTTCAGCAGCTTCCGCTGGAGGGCCACATTCGGGTGGCCGAGCAGGTGGGCGAACGAGAAGCGCTCCGGGATCCGCAGGCCGTTCGGGGTGAAGCCCACGAAGGGCTCGTCGCCGGCCGGCCGGGGCGTCGGCGCGCCCGCGGAGCGGCCCAGGCCCAGGTCGAGGCGGCCGGGGTGGAGGGCGTCGATCAGGCCGAACTCCTCCACCGTGGACAGCGCGGTGCGGTGGCCGAGTTGCACGGCGCCCGAGCCGATCCGGATCGAGGAGGTGGCGGAGGCGGTCAGGGCCAGGGCCACCGCGGGGGAGACCCCCGCGACACCGGGGTTGAGGTGGTGCTCGGCGAACCAGTAGCGGGCGTAGCCGAACCGCTCGGTCTGCCGGGCCAGGTCGATGCTGTGGCGCAGGGCGTCGGAGGCGGAGGAGCCGGAGGGGATCGGGATGAGGTCGAGGACCCCGAGGGGGATGCGGGACATGGCCGGGTCTCCTTGCGGGCCGGGTGACGGGGGACGGCCGGGACACCGGGCGCGGTGTCCCGGGAGCTCAGGGGGCCCCGGCTTCCGGCACGCCGAGTCCGAGGTGCTCGCGCAGGGTGGAGCCCTCGTACTCGATGCGGAAGACGCCGCGTTCCTGGAGCAGCGGGACCACGGTGTCGGCGAAGCCCTCCAGGCCGTCCGGGGTCAGGTGCGGGACCAGGATGAACCCGTCGGCGGCGTCCGCCTGCACCAGCTCGTCGATGGAGGCGGCGACCGTGGCGGGGGAGCCGACGAAGGTCTGGCGGCCGGTGGTCTCGATGACCAGCTCCCGGATGGAGAGGTTCTTGGCCTCGGCGAGCTCCCGCCACTGCCGGGCGGTGGCCAGGGGATCGCGGAACGACCGTACGCTCGCCCGGCCCAGCGTTCCAGACGTGCTCCAGGAAGGCGATCGCGGTGGCCCCGCTGACCTGGAGGCGGCGCACCTCGTGGGCGAGTTCCCGGGCCTCGGCGTCGGTGTCCCCGAGGACGAAGGTGGCTGCGGGCAGGATGAGCAGCTGGTCCGGCCGGCGGCCGTGGCGGGCCAGGCGCCGCTTGACGTCGGAGTGGAAGGCCCGGCCCTCCTCCAGGGTCCCGTACCGGCTGAAGATCGCGTCGGCGTGGGCGGCGGCGAAATCCCGGCCCTCGTCGGAGTCGCCCGCCTGGAAGACGACCGGCCGTCCCTGGGGGCCGCGGGGCACGTTGAACCGGCCCTCGATGTCGAAGTGGCGCCCCCGGTGCTCGAAGGCCCCGGCGCGGGCGTCGCGCAGGAAGGCGCCGGTGGCGGGGTCGGCGGCGATCTCGGTGCCGTCCCAGGAGTCGAACAGCTCGGTGGCGGTGGCCAGGAACTCCCGGGCGCGGGTGTAGCGGTCCTCGCGGGGCAGGAAGCCGCCGCGCCGGAAGTTCTCGCCGGTGAAGGCGTCCCAGGAGGTGACCACGTTCCAGGCGGCGCGGCCGGCGGACAGGTGGTCGAGGGTGGCGAACTGGCGGGCCACCTCGTAGGGCTCGTTGAAGGTGGAGCTGATGGTGCCGGTCAGGCCGATCCGCTCGGTGACGGCGGCCAGCGCGGCGAGGACGGTGAAGGTGTCGGGCCGGCCGGCCACGTCCAAGTCGTAGATCTTCCCGCCCTGTTCGCGCAGCCGCAGGCCCTCGGCGAGGAAGAGGAAGTCGAACTTGGCGCGCTCCGCGGTCCGGGCGAAGCGCACGAAGGAGTCGAACTCGATGTGGCTGCCGGCCGCCGGGTCGCTCCACACGGTGGTGTTGTTGACCCCGGGGAAGTGGGCCGCGAGGTGGATCCGCTTGCGCGGCTGGGTGCTCATCGTGTCCTTCCGTGTGCCGGTTCAGGCGGGGGTGGCGGCGTACCGGCTGGCGGGGCGGTCCAGGCCCAGCAGCCCGCGCAGTGAGGGGGCGCCGTACGCGGTCCTGAAGGCGCCCCGCCGCTGGAGTTCGGGGACCAGGCCGCGGGTGATCAGCGGGAGGTCGTGGGCGAGGACGGCCGGCCGCAGCCGGAACCCGGTCAGGCCCTCCGCCCGCCACCGCAGGAGCAGGTCGGCGAGTCCGGCCGGGGTGCCGGTGAAGACGGCCGCGTCGGTGGGGGCCGGCTGCCCGGCGAGCGCGTCGAGGCGCTCGCGGCGGGTGGCCGCCGCCGGGCCGTCCCCGTCGAGGAAGACGGTGAGGTCGGCGAAGACGTGCGGGGAGCGCGCGGAGTCCGCCGCCGCACGGGCCTCCTCCTGGTCGCGCGGGGTGACGTACACGAGGTCGACGGAGCCGCCCCCGGGGGCCACCGCGCCGGCGGAGGCCGTGACGAGGGGCTGTCCCTGCGGCGGGCGCGGGGTGATCGACGGGCCCCGGACGCTGAAGTACGGTCCGGTGAAGTCGATGTGGTGGAGCTTGGCCCGGTCGAGGAACCGGCCCGTGGCCACGTCGCGTATCTCGGCGTCGTCCTCCCAGCTGTCCCACAGCCTGCGGACCACCTCCACGTGGTCGGCCGCCTCCGCGGCCGGCTCGCCCACCGGCACCGGGAAGGTCCGGCGCCCGAAGTGCGCCGCCTCGTGGGGCAGGGTGGAGGTCTGGACGCGCAGGCCCGCCCGGCCCCGGCTGACGTAGTCGAGGGTGGCGATCGCCTTGGAGACGTGGAAGGGCTCGGTGTGGGTGGCCGTCACGCTCGGGACCAGCCCGATGTTCCGGGTGAGCGGGGCGACCCGGGCGGCGGTGAGCACCGCGTCCAGCCGCCCGCGCACCTGGTCGGTGCGCTCGTCGGGCGCGGTCGCCGAGGACGACTGGAGGGCCAGGGCGTCCTCGAAGGTGACGAAGTCGAGCAGTCCCGCCTCGGCCTCGGCGACCACGTCGGCCCAGTAGCGGGCCGTGAACAGTTCAGCCGGCCGGGCACCCGGCTCGCGCCAGGCCGCCGGATGCCAGCCGGCGCCGTCGAGGGCGACGGCGAGGTGCAGTTCGGACATGCCGACGACGCTACGCGGCGGGTGTGTACCGTACAACGACCGCAGTGTTAAAGGAGTTTGGCGGCTGTGTTGCCCGTTCCCCGGCAGGGGGCCCGAACCGGGGAACGGGCGCCGGTCTCAGGCCGCCACCGCTTCCCGGGCGGAGGCCTCGCGCGGAGGCGGGGCCAGGCGGCCCGTGCGCTGCAGCCCGTAGAGCGCGGCCGTGCAGCCGAGCCCGAGGACGAACAGCGCCAGCCAGGGCAGCGCGGACATCCCCGCGGCGCGGGCCGCGTCCAGCGCGGCCCCGGTGAGCAGGTTCCCCAGCGCGATGCCCACTCCGCACACGGTGTTGTACAGCCCGTAGTGCGTCGCGACCAGGCGGTCCCCGGAGAGGCGGACGATGGTGTCCATCTCGAAGGGGTAGGCGATCATCGTGCCCAGGGCCAGCAGCAGCGCCGACAGCGCCGGCGGCACCGCCGCCAGGAGCCGGGTCCCCGTCACCGACTCCGGTGCCGGCAGCGCCGTGGCCGCCAGCAGCGGCAGGAAGGCCGCGCCCATGGCGAACAGCCCCCAGGCCAGTGCCCGGCCCGGTTCCATCCTGGCTTTGCACCAGGCGGTGACCCTGGTCTGGAAGAGGATCGTGCTCAGCCCGGAGACGGCGAACAGCACCGCCACCGCGGCCGTGCCGAAGCGGCCCTCGCCGCCGGTCCGCCGGACCTCCAGCGGAAGGGCCATGTACACCTGGAAGTTCATCACGTACGAGCCGATCATGGCGACGGAGAACAGCAGGAACGGACGGTTCCGCAGGATCCCGCGCCACTGCGTCAGCACCCCCTCCCGGGGGCCGTCGGCGCGCTGCGCGGGGTCCTCGCCGCGCCGCTGCGGCAGGGCCCGGATCTGCACCAGGCTCAGCACCGCGAAGATCCCGGCCGCCACCAGGCAGGTGACCCGGAAGTCCACGCCCGTCAGCACCATGCCCACCAGCGGGCCCAGCAGGATCCCGGCCTGGTAGAAGACGTTGAACAGGGCGAAGGCCTCGACCCGGCGTTCGCCCGCGTCGGCCGCCAGATAGGCGCGGCTCGCCGGGTTGAACAGGGCTCCGGCCAGGCCCGTCGCGGCGGACGCGGCGATCAGCGCGGGTACGGAGTCCACCAGGCCGAGCGTGGCGAAGCCGGCGACGCGCAGCACCAGTCCCGCGACGATCATCGGCTTGTAGCCGAGCCGGTCGGCCAGGGTGCCGCCGATGAGGAACATGCCCTGCTGGCTGAAGTTGCGGACGCCGAGGATCAGCCCCACCGTCCATCCCGCCAGGCCGAGCGGGCCGGCCAGGTGGGTGGCCAGGTAGGGCATGAGCATGTAGAAGCCGAGATTGATGGTGAACTGGTTCACCATCAGCAGCTGGACGCTGCGTTCGTACGTACGGACCTGCGCGAGGGTGCCCTTCATCAGGCGGGCACCTCCGCCCGGGTCAGGGTGAGCGGGTCCACCACGGCGGCGCAGCGGGTCCACCGCGTGACCTCCTTCTCGTCCAGCCGCCCGATGGTGTCGGGCTCCGGGGCGGGAGGGGCGTCGAGCAGCCCGTGCGCCGCGCAGTAGTCGTCGTCGTACACGGTGCCGAGGTAGCGCTGGGGACCGTCGGGGAACACCGCCGCGATCCGGGTCTGCGGGGGCAGCGTGCGGGCCAGCCAGCCGGCGACCAGGGCGACCGCGCCGACGCTCCAGCCGCCCGTGGCGTAGTGCGAGGAGGCCAGCTGGCGGCAGGTCCACACCGCCTCGCCCGGGGCCACCCAGTGCACCTCGGAGAACTGCTCGTAGGCCACGTTGCGGGGGTAGATGCTGGAGCCCAGGCCGCGCATCAGCCGGGGGCGGGCGGGCTGTCCGAAGATGGTGGACCCGACGGTGTCCACGCCCACCACCTTGAGCTCCGGGTAGAGCTGGCGCAGGACGCGCGAGACGCCCGCCGAGTGGCCGCCGGTGCCCACGCTGCAGACCAGGACGTCGATGTGGCCGAGTTCGGTGGCCAGTTCGAGGGCCAGCGGGGTGTAGGCGGTGGTGTTGTCCGGGTTGTTGTACTGGTCCGGGCACCAGGAGCCGGGGTGGTGCCCCAGCAACTCGGTGACCCGGTCGCGGCGCGCCTGCTGCCAGCCGCCCGTGGGGTGGGGCTCGGAGACGACGTCGACCTGGGCCCCGTACGCGGTCAGCAGCCGGGTCATCGAGGGTTCCAGGCCGGGGTCGGTGACCAGGGTGACGGGGTGTCCGTGGACCATGCCGGCCAGGGCCAGGCCCAGGCCGAGGGTGCCGCTGGTGGACTCGATGATCCGGGCGCCGGGCTCCAGGTCCCCCCGGGCGCGGGCGCGTTCGACCATGTGCAGGCCGGGACGGTCCTTGATGCCGCCGGGGTTGAAGCCCTCCAGCTTCGCCCAGAAGCCGCGCCCCGCGGGGGACAGGGGTTCGCAGACGCGCAGCAGGGGGGTGTTGCCGACCAGTCCGGAAAGGGTGGTGCGGGCGGGAGGTGTGACGTCGGGGGCCGAAGAATGCATGGTTCCGCTCTCGCTCGATGATGTGTCAGTGGTCGCTCTCGGGAGGAGTCGTGCCGTGGCAGGGCCAAGTTCCCCGGTGAGGGCGTGCGCCGGCCTCTGCGAACGGGCCTACGGGAGCGGCCTAGAGCCGCCATCGACAGACGATGGCCAGAGTGGAACGTGCGGAACGGGCCCTGGCCGGCCCGCCGGAGCCGGCCGGCGGGGCCGGGACGGCGGAGCCGGCGGGCCCCGTGGCCGCCTGGGGCCGGGCCGCTCCGGCCGGCAGGGGGGTGCCGGACCGGGCGGAGGGGGCCGGGTCGGAGGGGGAGCAGCTGAAGCCGTGGGCCGGGTCGGGGTGCGGGTGTCCTTCAGCTCCCGTGGGTCCGGGCTGGAGCACGGTTGTCCGCGACGTGCGCGTGCGTCAGGGAGGCACAGGAGGGGGAGGCGAGCAGCAGGGCGCCGAGCAGGGCGACGAGCAGCGCACCCAACCATGTCGTACCGGGACGGAACGGGCGTGGGTGGGGAGGGGTGGGCACAGTTCCTCCGTGCGGCGGGCGCCCCTCGGCCCGGGACGGGCGGGAGCGGTGGCGGGGGATCGCGGTGGACGCCTCCCGGGCACGCTCGTGCGTGCGGGGGCGCCGGCGGTGTGATCCCGGGCGCTATACCCGCAGGACGGTGGGGGTCTGCGTACGCGGCGGGGCGCCGTGCCCGGCGGGCCCGGCCGCACGGGGCGCCTCGCCTGCGTCGGGGGCGGCGGACGGGGCGCAGCGCGAGAGGGGGGCCGCCGGGGCGGGCGGGGCGTCGACGGAGTGGGCGGCCCGGGGCGGCAGGGGCGCGCACTCGTGGACCGGGTGCGCGGGGTCGTGCCGCCCGGCGGCGGGCGCGGCCGGGACCGGGCCGGCCGGGGGTGCGGCATCGGTGTGCGCCATGAGGCCGGAGGGTGTGCCGGAGGCCCGGACCGGGAGCGCGGCGGCTCCAGGGGTGAGTGCCGGATCCGTGGCGCCGGCCGCCACGGTGGCGGCGGCCATGACCGTGGTCCGCGCGGTGGCGTACGGGGTGGAGTGGCCGGTCGCGCTGTGGGAGCCGCCGGTGCCGTGGGCGCAGATCAGGCCCAGGAGCAGCAGGGCCAGCCCGAGCAGCTGCGACAGGCCCGCGCGGGAGCGGACCCGCGGCACGCGGGGAGATCGGGCTGTGACCACGGCGTGATCCTAGCGTGTCCCGCGCGTGATGACCGGATGCGAATCGGACAATCACCGACCGGCTTCCGGGCGGGCCGCTCCCCTGCGCGTCAGGGCCCCGCCGGGGCGGCGGGCCCGTGCTCCGGCGCCGGGCCGTCCGGCCGGACGGATCCCTAGGGGGTCGCGCGGACCAGGACCAGCGAGCCCTCGTACGTGCGCTGCGTACGCAGGTGCCCGTGGCGGGCGTCCCACGCGCCGGAGGCCAGGTCGCGGCGCAGGCTCTGGTCGAAGCGCTCGCGCACCCCGTCGTCGACGAAGCTCCACGCCGAACAGGCCTGCCGGGCGCCCGGGTCGAGGAGCATCTCGGGACGCCCGTAGTAGGCCTCGTTGAAGCCGTCGGTGCAGTCCAGCGGGATCGGCACGGTGTGGACCGTCCCCGTGCCGCCGAGGGCCGCCGCGATGTCCTCCACGCGCGGGAAGCGCCGCGCCTCGGTGTCGAGGACCTCGGGGGCGTACTCGTACAGCCAGAAGTCGCGGACCAGCGACGGGGCACAGGTGAGCACGACCACCGGGCCCCGGGTGACCCGCCGCATCTCGCGCAGCCCCCGGGTGACGTCGCTCCACTGGTGCACGCTGAACAGGGTCATCGCGCCGTCGAACTCGCCGTCCGCGAAGGGCAGGTCCTCGGCGACGGCGTCGACGGCGCGCACCAGCCTGGCCGGCCGCCGGTCGCGCATGGACCGCGAGGGCTCGACCGCGGTCACCTCGCGGGCCGCGCTCTCGTACGATCCGGCGCCGGCGCCCACGTTGAGGACCGTGCGGGCGTCGCCGAGGGCCTCGGCGATGAACCGCGCGATACGGGTGTCGGGCCGCCGGAACGCGGAGCGGCCGTAACCGGCGGCTGCGTGACCGACGTGCCCGGCGCTGCCGTCCTGAGTACGTACATTCATGGTTGCATCCTGCATCCGCGAGGGCCGCTTCGTACATGGCCTCGCAGATGCTTGTGGAAAGAGCCATATGGGCGGCAGGTGTGGAATGGAGGATGGTCCTGGCC
>NZ_JZWV01000313.1 GCF_000966975.1 Streptomyces katrae
GCGTGGAATGGAGGATGGTCCTGTCCCGGCCGGGCCCCGGATTGGACGCTCCGTCAGTCCGTCCCGGCGGCCGGCGCGATGACCGGGAGGCGCAGGACCAGGCGGGCGCCCGTGGGGGAGGGCTCGGCCGTGAGGGTACCGCGGTGGTGGGCGGCCAGGTCGCGGGCGATGGCCAGGCCGAGGCCGGCGCCGCCGTGGTCGCGGCTGCGGGCGTCGTCGAGACGGGTGAACCGTTCGAAGACCCGCTCCCGGTCGGCGGGCGGGATGCCGGGGCCGTCGTCGCGGACCTCCAGGACCGCGGTCCGCGCGTCCGGCGGGCCCGAGGCGCGCAGCGTGACCTCCACGCCCGCGGCGGCGAACCGCTGGGCGTTGTCCAGCAGGTTGGTCACCACCCGCGTCAGCCACAGCTCGCTGCCCTCCACCACGACCCCGTCCTCGGCGCGGACGCGTACGGGTACCCGGTCGCCCAGCCGCGCGTCCACCGCGTCCCGCACCAGGCCGCCCAGGTCCAGCCGGGCCGACGCGGCCGGCTGCGCCGCGTCGATGCGGGCCAGCAGGAGCAGGTCGGAGCAGAGCCGCTCCAGCCGGTCGGTGTCCTCCAGCGCCCCACTGATCAGTTCCGGCCACAGCTCGGGGTCCCGGACCGCCAGGGCCACCTCCAGCTGGGTGCGCAGCACGGTCAGCGGGCTGCGCAGTTCGTGCGAGGCGTCGGCGATGAACTGGCGCTGCCGGATCCCGGAGGACTCCAGGCGGTCCAGGGTGGTGTTCATCGTCCGGGCCAGCCGGGCCACCTCGTCCCCGGTGGGCGGCACCGGCACCCGGCGGTGCAGGTCGCGGTCGCTGATCTCGGCGACCTCCGCGCGGATCGCCTCGACGGGCCGCAGCGCCCGGCCGATGACCCGCCAGGTCACCAGGGCCACGAGCGCCAGCAGCAGGGGCCCGCCGACGACGAGCGCGGCGGTGGTGGTGTCGTCGGCGGCGTCCACGTCGCGCAGCGAGGTCCCGACGTAGACGGAGACCAGGCCGTCGGGGGTCTGGGTGGTGACCCGGACCACCCGCTGGCGGTGCTCGCCGCCGAGCGGGCGGATCCGCCAGGTGCGGAAGACCGTGCCGGGGCGCTGGGGCCCGGCGGGCTCCAGCGCGGGCAGTCCCGCCAGGTTGGGGGTGGCGCGCAGCACCCGGCCGCGGGCGTTGACCACCTGGACGAAGTCGGCGCCGTGCACGGGCGCCCGCATCCGGTCCAGACGGCCGCCCGCCGCGAGCTGCGCGATGGTTACCGCCTGCTGTTCGGCGTCGCGCTCGGCGTTGCGCAGCATCCCGGACCGGAGCAGCCCGAGCAGCGCGACCGAGGCCAGGGCCAGCGCGACGGCCACCACGGCGACGGCGCCCGCGGTGGCCCGGGCACGGACGGTGGCGGGCCGCAGCCGGCGCAGCAGCGACCGGAGCCGCCCCGGCCACGACCGCACCCGGCGCAGCGGCGTCAGGAGGCGCGGACCGCGCACCGCCCGGAACTCAGCCACCGTCGGCCGCCAGCCGGTACCCGACACCGCGCACGGTCTCCAGGGAGGACCGGCCGAACGGGGCGTCGATCTTCCGGCGCACCGCGCTGACGTGCACCTCGACCACGTTCGGATCACCGTCGAAGGCGCTGTCCCACACCTGTTCGAGGATCTCCCGCTTGGGCACCACCTCGCCGGGCCGCCGGGCCAGGTACTCCAGCACCGCGAACTCCCTCGCGGTCAGCCGTATCTCCGTCTCCCCGCGCGAGCACAGGTGGCGGGCCGGGTCCACCAGCAGGTCGCCCAGCCGCAGCGCCTGCGGGCCGCGCCGGCCCGTGCGCCGGGCCAGCGCGCGCAGCCGGGCGACCAGGACCAGGTAGGAGAAGGGCTTGGAGAGGAAGTCGTCGGCCCCGGTGTCCAGGGCCTCCGCCTCGTCGTACTCGCCGTCCTTCGCGGTGAGCATCAGGATCCCGGACTCGTTGCCGGCCGCGCGCAGCCGGGCGCAGACCCGGTAGCCGTTGAGGCCGGGCAGCATGATGTCGAGCACGATCAGGTCGTAGTCGTGCTCGCAGGCCATCCACAGTCCCTGCGGGCCGTCGTGGGCCACGTCCACCGTGAACCCCTCGGACTGCAGGCCCCGCTGCAGGGCGGCGGCCAGCCGCCGTTCGTCCTCCACCACCAGTACGCGCATGCCGACCAGGGTCTCAGGCCCGGCCGGCGCTTTGCTGAAGAGGTCTTCAGCGGGCTTCAGGTGGGCTTCAGCATCGCCTCGGCAGGCTCTGCGACGAGCCGGGTGCGGTGCCCGGTGGTTTTCCGAGGAGTCCCGCCATGTCTGAGTCTTTCCCGCAGCCCGAGCACACCCCCGAGCCGGAGCCGCAGCCCGAGGCGGCCGGTGACGGCAAGGCTGGGCGCAAGGGCCGCCTGGCCCGCGTGGTGCCCAAGGGCGCCGGCGCGCGCTGGGCGGTGGCCGGCGCGGCCGCCGCGGTGATCGTGGGCGGCGGGGCCGCGGCCGTCGCGGTCGCCGGACACCACCACGGCCACCACGAGGCGATGGCGAAGGACGGCCGCCCGGGCTGGTCCGCGCCCGACCACGAGGGCGGTCACGGCGGCGGGCACGGCGGCGGGCACGGCGCCAAGGACGGGCGTCCCCACCCGAAGCAGCCGAAGGTCCGCGACGGGGCCGACGCCGCGCGCGGGGAGTTCACGCGGAAGGCCCCGGGGGCCCGCGCCCCGCTTCCCGCCCTGCCCATCGACCAGGCCGCGCAGAAGGCGGCCGCGGCCGTCCCCGGCGGCAAGGTCGAGGCCCTGCGGGCGATCCCCCAGCAGGGCGGCGGCAGCGCCTGGCAGGCCGTGGTCCTCGGCCCCGACGGCGTCCGCCACGCGGTGACCCTCTCCGGCACGGACGGCACCCCCACGGCGAACACCCCGCTCGCCAAGGGCTGACCCCGGGCACGGTCCCGGCTCCGGTCACGCTCCGGTTCCGGGCACGGTCACGCTCCGGTTTTGGGGCACGGTCCAGGTTTGGGGCAAGGCCCCGGCCCCGGGGCGCAGGCGTGCCCGGGCCCGCCCGGGGCGGCGTTCAGAGCGCCCCGGGAGCCGCCTCCCGTGGGGGCGCGCAGAATGAAGGGGGCCTCCCTCCGCCGTGCGGGGCGGACGGCCACGCGGCGTGACCCGGGCAGAGGAGGCCACTCGTGCCGTCGGACCAGCCGGGGGGCGCGCGGGCTCCCGGGCCCATCATGTCCGAGCCGGGTCCGCTCCTCGAACAGGTGCCCGTCGCGGTCTTCGGCCTCGACGCGGCCGGCCGGGTCCGGTACTGGGGCCCGGGAGCGGAGGACCTCTTCGGGTACGGGGCCGCCACCGCGCTGTCCCGGCCCGCCGCCGCCCTCTTCCCGGCGCCGCCCGAGGGGCCGGGCCCGGCCGAGCGGCTGGTCGAGCGGGCCCTGGCCCTGGGCTACTGGCGGGCCCGGCTGCCCGCCCTGCACCGTGACGGCACCGTCATGGACTGCGGTTTCCGCGTCTTCCCGGTGACCGGGAGCGCCGACGCCGACGCCGACGCCGACGCCGCCGGCGCCACGGTGGTCATGGCGCTGGCCAGCCGGGGCGAGGAGCTCGACCGGGTGAAGACGAACCTCGCCTTCCTCGACGCCCTCTTCGAGACCTGCCCCATCGGCCTGGTCATGCTGGACGAGGAGCTGCGCTACGTCCACCTCAACCAGGCCCTGGCCGACATGGACGGCATCCCCGTCGCCGACCACCTCGGCCGCGACCCCGCCGAGATCATGATCACCGCCGACGGCGGGGAGTTCCGCAGGATGCTGAGCGCCGTCGCCGACGAGGGCCGCCCACTGGTGGGCGTCCTGGTCGGGATGCGTACGCCCGGCCGTCCCGACGTGGACCAGGTGCGGTCCGTCAGCCTCTTCCCCCTCAGCGGGACGGCCGGCAGCCGGGCCGGGGTGGGCGGTCTGCTGGTCGACGTCACCGACCGGGAACAGGCCCTGCTGGAGGCCACCGCCGCCCGCCGGCGCCTCGCCCTGCTGGACCGGGCCGGCGCCCTCATCGGCACCACCCTGGACGTGGACACCACCGCCCGGGAGCTGGTCGAGGCGGTCATGCCGGACTTCTGCGACGGGTCCGTGGTGGAGATGGTCGAGTGGACGTACCCCTCCGAGGCCTTCGACCCGGACCTTCCCCTTTCCACCCGCAGGATCGCCTCCGGCACCGTCCTGCCGCCCCCGGCCCCCGGACTGCTCGCCGCCCTCGACCGGGTGACCTACCCGCCGGGCTCCGGCATCCACCGGATGCTGAGCACCGGCCGCCCGCTGTGCGTCCGCGTCGACGAGGAGTTCGCGGCCCGGACCGCCGGCCACCGGGACCTCGCCCGCCAGCTCCTCGACAGCGGCGTGGGCTGGGTCGTCATCGCCCCGCTCATCGCCCGGGGCCACGTCCAGGGCATCACCGTCTTCGCCCGCGCCGCCAGCCGCCCCGCCTTCACCGAACAGGACCTCGGCCTCGCGGGCGAACTCGCCTCCCGAGCCGCCCTGTGCCTGGACAACGCCCGCCTCTACAGCCGGGTCCAGGACATCTCCCTCACCCTGCAGCGCGCCCTGCTGCCCACGGCCCCGGACACGACCGCGCAGGTGGACGTCGCCCACCGCTACCTCCCCGGCAGCCGGGCCACCGAGGTCGGCGGCGACTGGTACGACGTGATCGCGCTGCCCGACGGCCGGGTGGCCCTCGTCGTCGGAGACGTCATGGGGCACGGGGTCCCGGCCGCCGCCTCCATGGGCAGACTGCACATCACCGCCCGCGCCCTGGCCCGCCACTGCCCCGACCCCGAGGGGCTGCTCGCCGAACTGGACGCGGCCGCCCAGGACACCGGCATCGAACTGGCCACCTGCCTCTACGTGGTCTACGACCCCCGCACCGGCCGCGCCCGCCTCGCCAACGCCGGCCACCCCCCGCTCCTGGTGCGCCACCCGGACGGCACCGTCGAAACCCTCGGCGACCTCCCCGGAGTCCCGCTCGGGGTCGGCGGCGTCCCCTTTCGCTCCACCCGGGCCGAACTGCCCGACGGGGCGGTCCTCGCGCTGTACACCGACGGGCTCGTCGAGGCGCGCGGCCAGGACATCGACGCGGGCCTCGACGCCCTGCGCACCGAACTGGCGCGGGCCGCCGGACCACTGGAGCAGGAGGCCGACCGGATCCTGGCGGCCCTGCTGCCCGACGGGGCAACGGACGACACCGTCCTCGTCCTCGCCCGCCTCGGCCGTACGCGGGGCGAGGCCCGGGAACCATACGAGGAACCCGGAGTCCGATCTGATCCCGGCCGGTGACTTCCACACCGGCGTGCCGGCTAGCCCTGTTCCAGCAGTCGGGTGGCCATCGCCCGCATCTCCACCTTGCGGATCTTGCCCGTGACCGTCATCGGGAACTCGTCCACCACGTGCACGTACCGCGGGATCTTGAAGTGGGCGAGCCGGCCCTCGCAGTACGCGCGCACGGACTCCGCGGTCAGCGGCTCGGCCCCCTCGCGCATCCGCACCCAGGCCATCAGCTCCTCCCCGTACTTGGCGTCCGGGACCCCGATGACCTGGACGTCCAGGACGTCCGGGTGGGAGTGGAGGAACTCCTCGATCTCACGCGGGTAGAGGTTCTCGCCGCCCCGGATCACCATGTCCTTGATCCGGCCGGTGATGCTCAGGTAGCCGTCCGCGTCCATCACCGCGAGGTCGCCGGTGTGCATCCAGCCCTCCCGGTCCACGGCCTCGGCCGTCTTGTCCGGTTCGCCCCAGTAGCCGATCATCACCGAGTAGCCCCGGGTGCACAGCTCGCCCGGGGTGCCGCGCGGGACGGTCCGGCCGGTCTCCGGGTCGACCACCTTGACCTCCAGGTGCGGTCCCACCCGGCCGACGGTGGACACCCGGCGCTCGACGGAGTCGTCCGCGCGGGTCTGCGTGGAGACCGGCGAGGTCTCCGTCATGCCGTAGCAGATGGACACCTCGGTCATCCCCATCCGCTCGATGACCTCGTTCATCACCTCCACCGGGCACGGCGAGCCCGCCATGATCCCCGTCCGCAGGCTCGACAGGTCGTACCCGTCGAAGCCGGGAGCCGCCAGCTCGGCGATGAACATCGTGGGCACCCCGTACAGCGAGGTGCACGCCTCGGCCTCCACCGCCGCGAGGGTGGCCACCGGGTCGAAGGCCGGCGCCGGGATCACCATCGCCGCGCCGTGGCTCGTACAGGCCAGGGCGCCCATGACCATGCCGAAGCAGTGGTAGAAGGGCACCGGTACGCACACCCGGTCCGCCTCGGTGTAGCCGCACAGCTCGCCCACGAAGAACCCGTTGTTCAGGATGTTGCGGTGGGAGAGGGTGGCGCCCTTGGGGGAGCCCGTGGTGCCCGAGGTGTACTGGATGTTGATCGGGTCGTCCGGGTGCAGGGCCGCCCGGGCCCGTGCCAGCACCGCCGGATCGCCCTGCCGCCCGCGCTCCAGCAGCGATTCCCACTGCGGCCCGTCGAACAGGACCGTGAACTCCAGGTCGGGGCAGCGCGGCCGGACCTCCTCGACCATCCCCGCGTAGTCGGAGGTCCTGAAGCGCTCCGCCGCGACCAGCAGCCGGATCCCGGACTGGTTGAGCACGTACTCCAGCTCGTGCGAGCGGTACGCCGGGTTGACCGTGACCAGGATGGCCCCGATCTTCGCGGTGGCGTACTGCACGAGCGTCCACTCGCCGCGGTTGGGCGCCCAGATGCCGACGCGGTCCCCCTGGACGATCCCGAGGTCCAGCAGGCCGAGGGCCAGGGCGTCGACGTCGGCGGCCAGCTCCCGGTACGTCCACCGGCGGCCCGCGGCCACGTCCACGAGGGCGTCGCGGCCGGGGAAGCTCCGCACGGCGCGGTCGAGGTTGTCCCCGATCGTCTCCTCGAGGAGCGGCACCTCCACACTCCCGGACGCACAACTCGACGCGACGGACACACGTACCTCCTGGGCGGATGGCCGGGACGGCGGCGGGCGCGCCCGGCGGTGGCCCGGCGCCCGCCCATGATCGCGTCCCCGGCCCCGTCCCGCCAGATCCCTGCCGGGGATTCACACTCCCCAGCAATCGAGCGTGCGTTCGAATGGAGGAGTAGGCTGGAACCATGCACGCACTCCAGGGCTCCCTCTTCGACCAGACCGACGAGATCCGGCTCGGCCCCCTCTCGCCGCTGGAGCGCACGGAACTCGGGGCCGGAGCCTGGGTCGACCGCCTCCCCGGCTGGCTGACCGGCGCCGACGCCCTGTTCGAACACCTCGCCGCCGAGGTGCCCTGGCGCGCCGAGCGGCGCCAGATGTACGAGCGCGAGGTGGAGGTGCCCCGGCTACTGGCCTTCTACGGGGCCGGCGACCCCCTCCCGCACCCCGTCCTCACCGAGGCCCGCGAAGCCCTCAGCAGGCACTACGCCCCCGAACTCGGAGAACCGTTCGTCACCGCCGGGCTCTGCCTCTACCGCGACGGCCGCGACAGCGTCGCCTGGCACGGCGACCGGCACGGCCGCTCCGCCACCGAGGACACCCTCGTCGCGATCCTCTCCGTCGGCGACCCCCGCGACCTCGTCCTGCGCCCCCGCGACGGCGGCCCCACCCTGCTGCGCCTCCCCCTCGGCCACGGCGACCTCGTCGTGATGGGCGGCTCCTGCCAGCGCACCATGGAGCACGCCGTCCCCAAGACGGCACGCGCCGTCGGACCCCGCATCAGCGTCCAGTTCCGCACCCGCGGCGTACTGTGAGGCCATGCGCAGCCCTGGGCCGTCTCTTCCGGATCTCGCCCGGCCCGCGCCGCCCGGCACCGATGCACGGCACCGGACGGCGCGGGCTTGACCGGGGTTACCCCCAGCGGTAGCCGGGGCAGCAAGATCCGGAAGAGACGGCCCAGCCCGCTGCGGGACTGGTGGGCCGCCCTCCCACCCGCCGCGGGCGGAGCCGTCATGGCCGCCGGCATCCTGTCCGTCGGTCTGGAGCTGACCGGCCACGGCCTGCTCTCCCTCGCCGCACTGGCCGTCGCCGCAGCCCTCTGGCTCCTGCTGGCCGCCGACTTCGCCGTCCGGCTCACCGCCGACCGGGGCCGTTTCCGGGCCGAGGCCGACACCCCGGCCGCCCTCACCGCCGTCGCCGCCACCACCGTCCTCGGCACCCGTCTCTCCCAGCTCGGCCGCCCGGAAGCGGCCGCCGCCCTGCTGGTCCTGGCCGCCCTGCTCTGGCCCGGGCTGCTGCTGTCCGTCGTACGCCACTGGCGGCGCCGGATGCCCGGCGGGGTCTTCCTGGGCTGCGTCGCCACCCAGGGCCTCGCCGTCCTGTCCGCCGCCCTCGCCACCGCCCACCGCCTCGACTGGCTCGCCCCCGCCGCACTGGCCCTCTTCTGCCTGGGCGTGCTGCTGTACGCCCTCGCCCTGCTGCGCTTCGACTTCCGCGAGGTGCTCGGCGGGGCGGGCGACCACTGGGTCGCGGGCGGCTCCCTCGCCATCACCGCCCTGGCCGCTGCGAAGCTCACCGCCTCGCCCGCGGGGGCCGCCGGCCCGGCGCACACGGTCCTGCGCTCCGCCACCCTGACCGCGCTCGCCCTCTCCCTCCTCTGGTACGCCGTCCTGCTCGCCGCCGAGGTCCGCAGCCCCCGCCCGCGCTACGACATCCGGCGCTGGTCCACCGTCTTCCCCCTCGGGATGACCGCCACCGCCTGTCTCACCGCCGCCCCGGTGACGGGCGTGGCCCCGCTGCGTCCGCTGGGCGAGGTGCTGCTGTGGATCGCGGTCGCCGCCTGCGCCCTGACCTGCGCGGCCTTCCTGCGCTCGCGCCGCCCCGCCCGCCGCCCGCGCTGAGGGGGCCGGCCGTGTCACAGCCCCGCTACAGGCCTGTGACCAGTCGTAATTGAGTACCGGACAGCTCCTCCCGCACGTGAGAATGAGCCATCTCGAACCGGGAGGAACCCATGAGCCAGGACCACCTGACTCTCCATGACCTGCTGCCCGCACAGGCACTGGCGGAAGCCGTCGACGCCGGGTACGTGACCCGCAAGCGGCACCCCGAACTGCCGCTGTCCATCTACACGTACACGCGCACCGCGCAGTACGAGCGGGTCTGGAACCAGGTCACCGTGCGCTGCCGCGGCCTCGTCGCCGACGACGCCACGGGAGCCGTCGTCGCGCTGCCGCTGCCGAAGTTCTTCAACGTCGGCGAGCACGAATCGGGACAGCCGTACGCCCCCGCCCTGCCCGACGAGCCGTTCGAGGTCTACGACAAGGTCGACGGCAGCCTCGCCGTCGTCTTCCACTACGCGGACCGCTGGCACGTCGCCTCCAAGGGCTCCTTCGTCAGCACCCAGGCCTCCTGGGCACAGCGCCGCCTCGACGCCTGCGACACCGCGGCCCTCGTGCCCGGCACCACCTACCTCGCGGAGATCCTGTACCCGCAGAACCGGATCGTCGTCGACTACGGCGACCGCCGGGACCTCGTCCTGCTCGCCGCCTTCGACCTGACCGGCGCCGAGGTGCCGCTCGCCGAGGCCGCCGCCCACTGGGAGGGCATCGGCTCCGTCGTCCGCGCATGGCCCGCCATGCCGCTGCCCGAACTCCTCGCGCTCACCGAGTCGAACACCCTGCCCGGCGGCGCCTCCGCCACCGGCATGGACGCCGAGGGCTTCGTCCTGCGCTTCGCCTCCGGTGTCCGCGCCAAGGCCAAGCTCTCCGAGTACGTACGCCTGCACAAGCTGCTCACCGGCGTCACCGAGCGGGACATCTGGCGCAGCCACGGCATCCAGCGCTTCGCCGGGACCTCCGCCAAGCGCCTGGCCCAGGGCCTCGGCCTGTCGGTCGCCGAGCTCGGCGGCATCCGCTCCCGGGGCGGCCGGCCCCTGGACGCGCTGCTGGAGCAGGTCCCCGACGAGTTCGACACATGGGTGCGCGAGGTGATCGCCCGCCTGGAGGAGGAGTTCGAACGCCGCGAGCGGGCCATCGACGAGGCCTACAAGGAGTTCGAGCACCTGGCGGACGACCGGGCGGCCTTCGCCCGCGCCGTGCGCGAGGTCCGGGACGGCGACCTGCGCGCCGCCATGTTCCTGCGGCTGGACGGCCGCCCCACCGAGCTCGTCACCTGGCGGGCCGTACGGCCCGAGGCGGCCGATCCCTTCACCACCGACGAGGAGAACTGACACCGTGTCCGAAGAGCCCGAACTCCCCGTGGTCCACGTCATGACGGGGTTGCCGGCCTCGGGCAAGACCACCGCCGCACGCGCCCTCCAGGCCGAGGCCGCCGGCCGGATGCGCCGGGTCAACCTCGACGACCTGCGGGCCATGCTCGACGTGCCCGACCCCGAGCGGGGCCGTTCGTACCGGCACGAGCAGACCGTGCTCGCCGTCCAGGACGCGGCGGTGGTCGCGGCCGTCGCGGACGGTTTCGACGTGGTCGTCGACAACACCCATCTGACCTCGCACATCCCCAAGCGGCTCAAGGCGGCCGTGGCGGGCCGGGCCACCTTCGTCGTGCACGACTTCACCGACGTGCCCGTCGAGGAGTGCCTGCGCCGCGACGCCGAGCGGGAGCGGCCGGTGGGCGAGGAGATCATCCGGATCCTGGCCGACAAGCACGCCAAGGCCCGCAAGGGCGGCTGGCGGCTGACCGCCGAGTGGCTGAACGACCAGCCGCAGGTACGGCCGTACGTCGCGGACCCGGCGCTGCCGGACGCGGTGATGTGCGACATCGACGGGACGCTGGCCCTCACCGGGGACCGGGGACCGTACGACTTCTCGCGCTGCGAACTCGACCTGCCGAACGAGCCGGTGCGGCACGCGCTGGCCGCCTTCCGGCGCGGCGGGGACCGGATCGTGCTGCTGTCGGGGCGCGGCGAGGAGCACCGGCCGCAGACCGAGTCCTGGCTGCGCGCGCACGAAGTGCCGTACGACGAGCTGTGGATGCGCGCGGCGGGGGACACGCGGCGCGACGACGTCGTCAAGGCCGAGCTGTTCGACGCGCACGTGCGCGAGCGCTACGCGGTCCGCGTGTCCCTCGACGACCGGGACCGGGTGGTCGCGGTCTGGCGCCGGATGGGCCTGCCCACCTGGCAGGTCAACTACGGGGACTTCTGATCCGGGACCGCGCGCGGGCCGACGTGGTCAGTCGCGGCACCAGCGGACGGGCTTGAGGTCCTTGACGTAGCGGGCCGAGACCCAGTCGTTGTCGTATCCGTCGCGGTCCCTGGTCCCGCGGGCCTTCTTGCGGCCCTCGCCGTCGTTCCCGTCGCTCCAGTCGTCGCCGCGGTCGTCGTCACCGGGGTCGATCAGGTACCACAGGTCGTTCCCGGCGACGTTCTCGCCACGCGTCTTGCACTTCAGGGCGAGGGTCTCGTGCGGGTACACCTTGTACTGGAGGTGCGAGTGGGTGGTCGGCTTGCTGCGCACGCTCAGCGGCCCGCGCGAGACGACCTTCCCCAGGGAGTAGCGGTGCTTGTGGTGGCCGTCCTCGTCGTAGGAGGGGTCGTCGTAGTCGTCCCTCCCGTCCCCGGGAGCGTGGTACCGGGCGGCGCCCTGGGCCGCCGGGCCCTGGTCCGCGACGGCGGCGCCCCCGCCGACCAGGCCGAGCGCCAGGCTTCCGGCGGCCAGGGCGAGGATGGTCCTGGTGGGCTTGGGCATGAGCGGCTCCTCTGGGAAAGACTCCCGCCCGGCCGCGCTGCGCGACGGGGCGCGGCGGCCCGGCGGCCGCCAGGGACGACTATGACCAGGGGGGCTGCGGGGGCTCTTGGCGACGCGCCGCTGTTTAGCCCGAAATGCCCAATCCGTCCCCATGGTGTACGCCCGGACGCGGCCCATGTCGCGACCAAGGTGTGCGCGTGCGGCACGGCCGTCGTCCCGGTGCCCGCCGGGGGCCGGCCGGTAAGTCCAGGACGCGGCGGCGCTTTGTCCATGGGCCTGGGCGTCCGGGGTCCGCAAGCTGGCAGGCCAGTGAGCGGACCGCCGGGCTCCGGAGGGAGTCGTGCGGTCTTCCCGTACGTGTCAGGAAGCGCCGACTCCCGGAGGCCCGATGCGCACCCCCCTCTGGCCGGCCGCAGCCGCGGTCGCCGGTCTCCTCGCCGCCCTCTTCGTACCCGGTCCGGCCGCGGCGTCCCCGGCCGCCGCCGCACCCGTGACGATCACCTCGCCCGAGCTGTCCGTCACCGTGGACCCGGCCTTCCCCCGCGTCGTCGACTACACCCGGCGCGCGACCGGGGACGTGCTCCACGGCAACGAGGACCGCCTGAGCACCGTTCTTGTCAACGGCACCGCGTACACCCCCGAGGTCAGCTCCACGCCCTCCGCCTCCGCCGTGGACTACACGATGGCCTTCTCCGGGGTGACCGTCCGCTCCCGGATCTCGGTGACCGGCGCGGTCGTGGAGTTCCGGGTCACCGCCGTCGAGGACACCCCCGCCCTGCGCGTGCACAGCTTCGAGATCCCGGACCACACCCTCGTCAGCGTCCGCAGCGACCAGCCCGGCGCCGCGCTGGCCACCGCCACCATGCACACCGCCACCACCGGAACCGGAGACACCTTCACCCCGGTCACCGCCTCCACCCCGGTGGACCCCGCCGCCACGACCGTGATGTACGGCCTCCTCAGCACCGGCCGGCTGGCCGCCGCCATCGACTCCAACTCCCTCTACGACAACCCCTCCGGGGGCACCGCCCGCGAGAACGGCCGGATCGGCAAACGGGTGACCGACCACGGCTCCTACCGCCGCGCCGGCCTGTGGAGCGGGGCCTGGCTGTACCGGGCCCAGGGCGCCGCCGACACCGACACCGAACCGCTGCCCTACGTCCGGGTCGCCGTCACCGCCGACCGCAACGCCGACTCCGTGGTCGACTGGCAGGACGCCGCCGTCGCCTACCGGGACATCTGGACCCCGCCCACCGGCTGGCAGGACACCGCCCGCCGGGTCGTCCAGCGCATCCCCTTCAACTTCGCCTCCCAGGCCACCCACCCCTTCGCGCAGACCCTCGACGAGACCAAGCGGGTCAGCCTGGCCACCGACGGCCTCGGCCAGTTCGTCCTGCTGAAGGGCTACGCCTCCGAGGGCCACGACTCGGCGCACATGGACTACAAGAACATCGGTGCCAGACTCGGCGGTGCCGAGGCCCTGAACGCCCTCACCACCGCCGGCCACGCCTGGAACGCGGACTTCGGCGTGCACGTCAACGCCACCGAGGAGTACCCGGTCTCCACCACCTTCGACCCCGCCCACCAGAGCGGCGGCCTCGGCTGGGACTGGCTCGACCAGTCGTACTACGTCGACACCCGCAAGGACGGCCAGTCGGGGGAACGGCTGAAGCGGCTGACGGACCTCAAGGCGGCCGCGCCCGGCCTCGACTTCCTCTACGTCGACGTCTGGTACGGCGACGGCTACGTCTCCCGCAAGCTCCAGCGCGAGGTCGCCGGCCTCGGCCTCCAGCTCGCCACCGAGTTCCCCAACACCCTCACCGAGCAGTCCCTCTGGCACCACTGGGCGGCCGACGTCGGCTACGGCGGAAGCGACCTCAAGGGCGTGAACTCCACCATCGCCCGGTTCATCGCCAACCACGCCAAGGACGACTGGATCGCCCGCCACCCCCTCCTCGGCGGCGCCGAACTCGCCGCCTACGAGGGCTGGCAGGGCAAGACGGACTACCCCGCCTTCCTGAACACCACCTTCGGCACCGACCTGCCGACCAAGTACCTCCAGGAATCCCCCATCGTGAAGTGGACCGCCGACACGGTCACCCTGGAGAACGGGACCACCGTCACCAACGCCGGAGGCACCCGCCGGATCACCACCGGCGGCCGCACCGTCCTCGACGGCTCCGCCTACCTGCTCCCGCGCGACGGGAAGCTCTACCACTGGAACGACGCGGGCGGCCCCACCACCTGGACCCTGCCGGCCGGCTGGCGCGCGCCCACCCTGTACCGGCTCACCGACACCGGCCGACAGCTCGTGGGCCCCCTCGCCGTCGGATCCGGGAACCGGATCACCATCGAGGCCGACGCCCGCACCGCCTACGTGGTCACCGACGGCGCCGCGTCCGCCCGGCCCGAGCCCCGCTGGGGCGAGGGCACCCCGGTCGAGGACCCCTCGTTCACCGCCGGGAACCTCGCGGCCTGGACCGTCACCGGGACCGGAGCCGCCGTCACCCGCAACGACCGCGGGCAGAGCGAGCTCACCTTCGCCCCGCAGACCGCCCCGGCCGTCTCCCAGCAGCTCACCGGCCTGACCCCGGGCACCTACGCGGCCTCCGTCTGGGTCTCCACCCCGGCCGGCCGCGCCGCCACCCTCGCCGTCACCCCGGCGGGCGCCGCGGGCCCCGAGTCCGTGTACGCCGACTCCTCCCCGCTGGTGAACGACCTGGGCGGCAGCGAGAAGAACGGCACCACCATGCAGCGGATGAAGGTGCTCTTCGACGTCCCGGCCGGCCGGTCCACGGCCCTCCTCGCGCTGTCCGCCGCCCCCGGACCCGGCACGGTCCGGCTGGACGACGTACGCGTGGTGCGCTCCGCCCGCACCCCGCTGAACGGGCACACCTACGCCGAGGACTTCGAGAACGTGGACGCCGGCTGGGGCCCCTTCGTCTTCGGCGGCGCCGGCGGGCAGGCCACCGACCCCCGTACGCACATCGCCCAGCGCAACGCCCCCTACACCCAGGCCGGATGGAACGGGAAACTCGTCGACGACGTGATCGGCGGCCGGAACTCCCTCAAATCGCACGAGGAACGCCCCGGCCTGGTCTACCGCACCCTCCCGCAGACCCTCCGGTTCACCCCCGGGCACGCCTACCGGGTCGGCTTCCGCTACGAGAACGGCTTCGCCGGCGACTACCGGTTCATCACCGGCGACGGCTCCGCCGAGAGCGCCACCGCCCTCGGGCAGGCCCGGACGGCCACCGCCTTCACCCGGACGTTCACCGCCGGCTCCGACGCCTGGATCGGCGTCCGCAAGGTCAGCGCCGAGGGCTCCCACAACGAGGCGGACCTCATTCTGGACGACCTCACCGTGGACGACCTCGGCCCGGCCGGAGACGGCGAACTCCTCGTGCCGCGGAACAGGATGAGGGTCAGCGCCGTCGACAGCCAGGAGACGGCGGGGGAGGACGGCAGCGCCGCCAACGTCCTCGACGGCGAGGCCGCCACCATCTGGCACACCCAGTGGTACGCGGCCACCGCACCGATGCCGCACGAGATCACCCTCGACCTCGGCGCCTCCTACCCGGTCTCGGCCCTGCACGTCCTGCCCCGGCAGACGCAGAGCAACGGGCGCATCGCCGACTACCAGGTGTTCACCTCCGTGGACGGGACCACCTGGGGCCCGGCCGCCGCCTCCGGGACCTGGGCGGACGGGACCGGCGTGCAGGACGCGGCCTTCACCCCCCGGGCCGCCCGCTACGTGAGGCTCAGGGCCACGCGGGAGGTGAACGGCAACCCCTGGACCTCGGTCGCCGAACTCGACGTGGGCTACCGGCCCTGAGGCCGCGGCCCCGCTCAGTGGAGCCGGTAGACCTGGCCCGTCTGCGCCCCCTCGACCGACCGCACGTAGGCCGCCGCCGCCCGGGCCGCGGGGACGGCCTCCATCCCGGCGAAGAAGGGACCGTAGGCGGGCAGGGACTCCTCGAGCACCGTCGGGCTCACCACGTTGATCCGCTGCGGCGGCAGCTCGATCGCCGCAGCGCGCACGAAGGCCTCGACCGCGCCGTTCGCCGCCGAGGCGGCCGCCCCGGCCACGATCGGCTGCTCCGCGAGGATGCCGCTGATCAGCGTGAACGAACCGGTCGGGGCCAGGTGCGCGGCCCCCTGGCGGACCAGCTCGATCTGGCTCAGCACCTTGCCGCGCAGCGTCGCCGCGAAGTCGTCGGCGGTCAGCTCGGACAGCGGACGGAACACGGCGTCACCGGCCGCCACCGCCACCGCGTCCAGCGGACCCGCCTGGGCGTACAGGCGGGCCACCTGCTCCGGGTCCGTGACGTCGGCCACCAGGTCACCGCCCGAGCGGCCCACCCCGACCACCTCGTGCCCACGCGCCGCGAGCGCCTTGTGCACCGCGGTGCCCAGCGTGCCGCCCGCGCCCACCAGCAGAATCCTCATCCCGACCTCCAGGGAGCCAAGCCCGGGGGTACCTCCCGCCGGGCACCTCCGACGTTATGGACCGCGCGGCCCGTCCGGAAATGCCGTCTGGGCAGTGACTATGCTCCACAGGCATGGACGATGTGGAACTGCGGCACCTCAGGGCGCTGGACGCGGTCGCCGAAGCGGGCACGATCACCGCCGCGGCCGCCAGCCTGCACATGACACAGCCCGCCCTCTCCCGGACCCTGGCCCAGCTGGAGGCCCGCGTCGGCGTCCGGCTGGTGGACCGGTCGTCGCGGCACCTGGCCCTCACCGGCCCCGGCACCACCCTGCTGGAACACGGCCGCGCCATCCTCTCCCACCTCGACGCCGCCCTCGCCGACACCCGGGCGGAGTCCCGCCCGCTGCGGCTCGGCTACACCTGCGCCGTGCTCGGGCAGCAGACCGTACCGCTGCTGCGCGCCTGGCGCCGCACCCACCCCGGCACCCCGCTCGACGTGGTCCGGCGCGACAACGCCACCGCGGGCCTCGCCACCGGCGAGACCGACGTCGCCGTACTGCGCACCCTCCCCGAGGACCCGCGCATCCGCAGCGAGGCCCTGTACACGGAGGACCGGGTCGCCGCCCTGCCCGACGACCACCCGCTCGCCGGCCGGGACAGCGTCCTGCTGGCGGAACTCACCGCGGGCCCCCCGCTGCCGCTGCCGCTGGCCATGTGGCCCGAGGCCGGCACCGCCTCGCCGGAGCTGTGGCCGCCGCAGGCGCGCCCCGCCCGGACGGTGGAGGTCGGCAACGTCGACGAATGGCTCAACCTGATCGCCACCGGCGGCGCCTTCGGCGTGGCGAGCGCCGGCACCGCCGAGAGCCACGGCCACCCCGGCGTCCGCTTCCTCCCGGTCTCCGACGCCCCGCCGGCCACCGTCTACGTCTCCTACCCCCATCACCCGACGCACCCGGGGACGGCCGAGTTCCTCACGGCGGTCCGGGACACGGTCAGCGGCTGACACCCGCTCCGGCCCCCGGATTTCGCGTTCCCGGGTACGGACGGCCCGCGCGGCGGGCATCCTGCGCCGAGAGGCCCGGGACCACCGGGGGACGACGACGAGAGGCAGGCCGCACGATGACCGGTCGCAAGACCGCCGCAGAGGTGTTCGACGCGCTCGCGGGGCGCTACGAGGAGGCCTTCGGCGCCGTCCCCGCCCAGCGGGAGGCCCTGGACTGGCTGGCCGCGCGGCTGCCCCGCGGCGCCCGCGTGCTCGACGTCGGCAGCGGCACCGGCCGCCCCACCGCCGAGACCCTCGCCCGCGCGGGCTGCGAGGTGACCGGCATCGACGTCTCCCCGGAGATGGTCGCCCTCGCCCGTACCCGGGTCCCCGGCGCCCGCTTCGAACAGGCCGACGTCCGCACCTGGACACCGCCCGGACCCGGCGGCTTCGACGCCGTCTGCGCCTTCTTCCCCCTGCTGATGATGGATCAGCGGGAGGTCGGGGCCTGCCTGGAGCGGATGGCCTCCTGGACGGTACCCGGCGGCTACCTCGTCGTCGCGACCGTCCCGGGCGACATCGACGCCCTCGACATCGAGTTCATGGGCCACGAGGTCACCGTCAGCAGCC
>NZ_JZWV01000314.1 GCF_000966975.1 Streptomyces katrae
GAGATGTGTATAAGAGACAGACCGTCAGCAGCCTCTCCGCCGAGGAGTACCTGCGCCGCATCGAGGCCGCGGGCCTGGAGGTGCTGCACCACGAGACCACCCTGTTCCACCCCGCCGGCGCCCTCGCCGACCCGGAGGAGCACCTCTTCTGCTACGCCCGGCGGCCCATGCCCTGAGCCCCGCCCCCGCACCCCGCTCCCCGTACGGACTGCTGGGCCCGGAACCGCACCGGGGCCATGCCCACCCGGCGGCTGAAGAGCCGGCTGAAGTAGGCGGGGTCCTCGTACCCGACCCGCCGGGCTATCCCCGCGACCGGCAGGTCGGTGCGGGCCAGCAGCTCCTTGGCCCGGGTCAGCCGGATCCCCAGGAGGTACTCCTTGACCCCCGCGCCGGTGCTGCGCCGCACCGCGCCGCGCAGCTCCGGCAGGGGCACGCCCAGCCGGGCCGCGTGCTCCGCCACCGAGATCGGCAGCAGCGCGTCCCGGGCG
>NZ_JZWV01000315.1 GCF_000966975.1 Streptomyces katrae
CGTCCCGGGCGAGCGCGTCCACCACCGCCTCCCCGTGCCGGGACACCTCCGCCCGGGCGTAGCGCAGCGCCACCAGCAGGGCGGGCACCTGCGCCGCGGCCTCCACCTCCAGCAGAGGTCCGCCGCGCCGGGCTGCCCGGACGATCCCGTCCACCACGTGCTGCACCCCGGTGGTCCCGCTCAGCGGCACCACCGGCCGGTCCGGGGTGATGTAGCCGAGGTCGGTGTAGGCGCCGACGCCGGCGCCCGTGAAGTCGACGAAGGACTCGTCCCAGCCGCCGCCCTCCGGGTCGGGGGCGTAGTGGTGCTCGACCCCCGGCACCAGCCAGAGCAGGGCGGGAGCCGCCACCGGCTGCGCCGGCCGCCCCCCGTGGCCGAACCAGCCCCGGCCCCGGGTGAGGACGACGGCCACGTGGTGGTCGAGCACCCGGGGCCCGACGACCGGCAGCACCCCCTGCTGCACGCCCACCCCGAGGCAGACCAGGCCGAGCCGGCGGTGGACCGGGGCGGGGGAGAAGTACCGCATCCAGCTGCTGTACGCGGGCTGCTGGCTCGGGGAAGTGCACGGCGGCGTCGGCATCTGCGGATTGTGATCCAATGACCCGGACCCATCAAGAGGCCCCCGCCGGTTCAGGAGGCGGCCGGCTCCGGACCTCCGCGCAGGCCCGCCGCCAGTCCGGCCACCACCACCGCCAGGCCCAGCCACACCGCGGGGCCGGGCACCCCGCCGCCGGTCAGGGCCCCCGCCCCGGCCGCCGCCAGCGGCGCGACCCCCGTCAGCAGG
>NZ_JZWV01001712.1 GCF_000966975.1 Streptomyces katrae
ATCTTGATCGCCTCGTTGGGGTTCAGGGTTCCGATCACGGACTCGAGCTGTTGTGCGGTCCATCCGCGTAGCCTTGCCACCTGGGGGAACAGTGCTTCGTTGTCGCCGTACGAGATGTGGACGGCACCCTGGGCCTGGATGTTCAGACGCCAGCCGCGCAGGTGGGACCAGAATGCGGCGGCCTCGGGGATCGTGGCCCGGGTGAAGGCGGCGGTCATCATCATGAAGGGGCGGTCCAGGTCGCCGGACAGGGGCGGGTTCATCTGCATCGGGGCGTCCAGGGCGAGGCCGGCGCGGATGCGTTCGTCCGCGAGCATGGCGCGGGCGGTGGCCGTGCCGCCCTTCGACCAGCCGAAGGCGCCGATGCGCCGCGGGTCCAGGGAGCCGAGCAGTCCGGCCGGGAGTTGGCGCCGGCCGGCGTCGGGGTTGTGTCCGGCGGCGAGCTGTTCGACGCAGTCGAGGACGAAGCGCAGGTCGGCGGCGAAGTCTCCGGGCAGGGTGGGTGCGGGCCTGTCGCGGATGGGGACGGCGATCCTGCCGTCGGGGTATTCGGTGTAGGTGTCGTACTGGTGGGCGATCGTGATGACCGCGTATCCGTGGCTGGCCAGGTTCTGGACCGTGATGGTGTGGTCGCTCTGGTGGCTGCGTGCGCCGTGGGAGAAGAGGACCGTCGGGAGGGGGCGGGGGGTTCGGAGTACCGGGGCGCCGGCGTGGCCGGCCGTGAGGGGTGCCAGGGGGGTCAGATCGGGGAACCCGACGTCGGTGAGGAACGCCTGGAGCGCGCCGGGCGGCATCCAGGGCGCCAGGGGGTACCTGTCTCTTATACACATCTC
>NZ_JZWV01001713.1 GCF_000966975.1 Streptomyces katrae
GCCTCGGTGGGGGCCTCGGCGGGAGCCTGAGCGGCCTCGGGAGCCTGAGCGGCCTCGGCGGCGCCGGGCGCTGCCTCGGTGGCCGGGGCGGCCTCGGCGGGCTCGACGGCCGGGGCCGACTCGGCCGCCGGTGCGGGGGCGCCTTCGGCAGCGGGGGCGCCTTCGGGGGCGGCGGCGGCCTCGGGGGCCACGGCTCCCTCGACAGCCTCACCCGCATCCGGCGCCGGAGCGGTCTGCGGCGCCTCGGCGGCAACGCCCACGGCCTGCCCCTCGGCGACGGGCTGGCCGTCGACGCCCACGGCTGGCCGTCGACGCCCACGGCCTGGCCCTCGGCGACGGGCTGGCCGCCCACCACCGGCTGACCAGCCACGGGCGCGCCTTCAGCCACGGGCTGGCCTTCGGGCACACCCTGGCCCCCGGCCACGGGCTGGCCATCGGCAACAGGCTGGCCTCCAGCAGCGGGCTGGGCCTGGGCCTGGGCCTCGGCGACCGGCTGCCCTTCGGCCACCGGCAGCCCCTCGGTTCCGGCCGCCTGGACCTCGTCCGGTGCCTGGGCGACGGGACCCTGGCCCTCGGCCACCGGCTGTGCGTCGGCTGCGCCCTGGCCCTCGGCCACCGGCTGTCCGACGACACCCTGGCCCTCGGCCGCACCCGCGGGCTCCGCCGCCCACGGCGCTCCGGCCTGCGGCGGGATCTCGCCCAGCTGCGGGGCGGCCGGGCCGGCCGGGGCCACGGGGGTCTCCGCGCCCGGGACGTCCAGGTACTCGGGGCCGGCGACGGGCCCACCGGGCAGGCCGGGCGCACCAGGCGCCCCGGGCGCACCCGCACC
>NZ_JZWV01001714.1 GCF_000966975.1 Streptomyces katrae
GCTGCGCCGGCCTGCCCGCCACCTCCCTCGCCTGGGGACCGTGGGCCGGCTCCGGCATGGCCGCCACCCCCGAGGTCGCCGACGGGCTGCGCAAGCGCGGCCTGGAGCCCCTGGACGCCGAAGCGGCACTCACCGTCCTGGACCGGGCGGTCGGCCGCGGCGCCACCGCCGTGACCGTCGCCGACGTCGACTGGGCCCGCTTCGCCCCCACCTTCACCATCGGCCGCCCCAGCCCCCTCCTCGCCGCCCTGCCCGAGGTCCGCGACGCCGCGAACGGCCGCCCCGCGAGCTCCGGCGGGGCCGGCGGCGGCGCCGAGGACACCGCCCGGGCGCTGCGCCGCACCCTCGCCCAGGCCGACCCCGCCGACCGGGACCGCACCCTCGTGGAACTCGTCCGGCGCGAGGCCGCCGCCGTCCTCGGCCACCCGGACCCCGAAGCCGTCGAACCCGGACGGGCCTTCCGCGACCTGGGCTTCGACTCCCTCACCGCCGTCGAACTGCGCGGCCGGCTCGTCCACGCCACCGGACTGGACCTGCCCACCACCCTCGTCTTCGACCACCCCTGCGCCCTCGACCTGGCCGGCCGGCTCCTCGCCGAACTCCTCGGCACCACGGAGCCGTCCACGGCCGCGGCCACCCGGGCCCCCGCCGACGAGGACCCCGTCGCCATCGTCGCCATGAGCTGCCGCTACCCCGGAGGCGTCCGCTCACCCGAGGAACTGTGGCGGCTCGTCGAAGAGGGCACCGACGCCATGTCCGTCTTCCCCGACAACCGGGGCTGGGACCTCGACGCGCTCTACCACCCCGACCCCGACCACCCCGGCACCA
>NZ_JZWV01001715.1 GCF_000966975.1 Streptomyces katrae
CGGCACCACCTACGCCCGGGCCGGCGGCTTCCTCTACGACCTGGCCGACTTCGACGCCGCGTTCTTCGGCATCTCCCCGCGCGAGGCCACCGCCATGGACCCGCAGCAGCGGCTGCTCCTCGAAACCTCCTGGGAGGCCTTCGAACGGGCCGGCCTCGACCCGGCGACCGTACGAGGCAGCCGCACCGGGGTGTTCGTCGGCTCCGGCTACCAGGACTACCTCCGGCGCGGCCTGGCCGTCCCCGAAGGCGTCGAGGGCTACCTCGGCACCGGCAACGCCGCCAGCGTGGCCTCCGGCCGCATCGCCTACACCCT
>NZ_JZWV01001716.1 GCF_000966975.1 Streptomyces katrae
GTACCGACCCTGGCGCCCGGGCCGGGCGGGCTGACCCCGGTCTTCGAACGGACCCGGCAGCGGACCGAGAAGACCGTGGCGCTGACCTTCGACGCCGACATGACCTCCGACCAGGGTCCGCGCGCCGCCTCGGGCGAGCACTTCGACAACCCCGAGCTGATCGCGGCGCTGCGCCGGCTGAAGGTGCCGTCCACCGTCTTCATGACGGGGCGCTGGGCGGAGGAGTACCCGGACCAGGCGAAGGCCATCGGCACCGATCCCGGCTTCGAGATCGCCAACCACTCCTACAGCCACCACGCCTTCAAATCCCCCTGCTACGGGCTGCCCGCGCTCGACGCGGCCGCCGCCAGGGCCGACGTGGACCGGGCGTTCGCCGCCTTCAAGAAGGCCGGTGCGGTCAACACGGTGGCGGTCAACACGGTGCCGTACTTCCGCTTCCCCGGCGGCTGCTACGACGAGCAGGCGCTGCGCGCCCTGGCCCCCGCCAAGGTGACCGCCGTGCAGTGGGACGTGGTCAGCGGGGACGCCTTCGCCAAGGACCCCGACGCGGTGGCGGAGCAGGTGCTGGCCGGGGTGAAGCCCGGTTCCGTGGTGGTGATGCACTGCACGCACAGCGCGGCCCCGGTCACCGAGCAGGCCGTCGAGAAGATCGTGCCGGAGCTGCGCAAGCGGGGGTACCGCTTCGTGAAGGTGTCGGAGCTGATGGGGAAGTAACGTTCCGTCACCGCCGGACCGGGCCCGGCGGGTGGGCCGGCCCCCGGCCACGGGCCCGTTCAGCCCCGGCGCGTGGCCGCCCGGCAGGCCAGCGC
>NZ_JZWV01001717.1 GCF_000966975.1 Streptomyces katrae
TGTGGATGCTAGCCGTGCACGGTCTCTGGCTTGACCGGTGAGGGCGGACGGCAATCCGTATTCCGTCGCTCCCCTCGTTCGTGTTGGTGTGGTCGGCGTGTCGGGATGGACAGCCGCGAGCTTGGACAGCCGTCTAGGGGTTGCGGCTGGGGGTGATGGGTGTCCGATCAAGTTCCTGCTGACGAGGACATGCCGTGGTGGCGGGGGCGCGCGGGGCGTGAGGAGGCGGTGGAGCGGCTGCTGGCTTCGAGCTGACCACGGCGCATGCACGTCTGGTCGCCCGGTCTCTGGGGGTGTCGCTTCGGACGGTGTGCGGCCCCGCGTGGGCTGGTGCTTCGCTCCGCGCACTTCTTCTTTCGGAGGGGCGGACTACTCAACCTCTGCTGTGCCGAGGTTGGATGACGACACGTTTATGCGGGGTGTCAGCTGTGCTGACGTGGACAGTGAATCTGTCACCTGTCTTCACTGGCCGGCGTCACCTTGGCGACTCTGGCCCTCACCGGTGAATCCGCAGCTCACGAAGGTTGAAGAGGGCACAGCTGCGAAGGTTGTTTGAGAACTGCGCAGTTGAGTCGATTCGCGACACAGGTTGTCAGGGGCCCTGTGATGCGGGGTGCCATGCCGTAAGTCCTGAACGTATCTGTCACTCATTTTGAAACACTCGCCTTCTGAGGCGGTGTGCCGGGCTGTGGGCGGGGTTGTAGCCGGGGGAGCGGAGGGGCCTGCACCGTCGGGGATGGCATGGTACCGGTTCATTATGGAGATTTGGGGCAGTCGGAGGGGGACTGGTGTTTCGTCCATGTG
>NZ_JZWV01001718.1 GCF_000966975.1 Streptomyces katrae
GTTCATGGGTCCACTTTGGCAACAGTGTTGTGTAAGTGCAAGGAGGGTGGAGAATGGGCGGGTGAACAGGGGAAACGTGGAGGCCGGTGCGGGTGGCGGCAGGGGCGGTCGTGGCGGGGTGAACCTGCCGGTGCTGCGCGGGCACAACGAGGCCCTGCTGCTGGACCTGCTCCGCGCCGCCGGCCCGGCGGGGCTGGGGCGCGCCGAGCTCGCGGCGCGTACGGGGCTCACCCGCAGGCCGTCAGCAAGATCACCGCCCGGCTCGCGGCGGAGGGCCTGGTGGCCGAGGCCGGCCGCGACCCGTCGACGGGCGGCAAGCCGCGGACCCGGCTGCGGCTGGTTCCGGGCGCCCGGCACGCGGTGGGGG
>NZ_JZWV01001719.1 GCF_000966975.1 Streptomyces katrae
GGGGGTGCACCTGGACCGGGACGAGCTGCGGGCCGTGCGGGTCGACCTGGCGGGTGACGTCGTCGCGGAGTGGAGCCGGCCGCTGGACTTCGGGGCCGGCCCGGAGGCGGTGGCGGAGGCGGCCGTACGGGCGGTCGCGCGGGTCTCGGGTGAGGCGGAGGCTCCGCTGCCGCTCGGGGTGGGCGTGGCCGCGCCGGGGCCGCTGGACTGGCGGACCGGGGTACTGGGGCGGGTGACGGGGTTCCCGGAGTGGGAGGGGTTCCCGTTGCGGGAGGTGCTGGTGGGGCGGCTGGGGGTGCCGGTGGTGGTGGACAAGGACACCAACGCCGGGGTCGCGGCGGGGTGGCGGCCGGGCGGCCCTGGCGGGCCGGACGGTCCTGGCGGGCCGGGTGCCGGAGGGGGCGACGCCAGGGGGTGGGCGCCGGACGGGACGGCCCTGGCGGGCGGGTCTTCGGTGTACCTGCACGTGGGGACCGGGATCGGAGCGGGGCTGCGGCTCGATGGCGTGGTGTACCGGGGCACGCGGTCGGGGGCGGGGGAGTTCGGGCACCAGGTGCTGCGGCTGGACGGCCCGCCCTGCCGGTGCGGCGGCCGGGGCTGCCTGGAGGTGCTCTGCCTGGAGGCGGTGGCCCGGGGCGACCTGGCGGGGGCGGCACGGGTGCTGGGGGAGGGGGCGGCGAACCTGGTCGCGCTGCTGGACGTGGACCGGGTGCTGTTGGGGGGCCGGGTCGTGGCGGGGGCGCCGGAGGTGTTCGTACGGGGCGTCCGGTCAGTCCTGGCGGCCC
>NZ_JZWV01001720.1 GCF_000966975.1 Streptomyces katrae
GAATCGGGGCGCGCGGGGCGGCGCCGGTGGCCCGGTTCCGTGGGCTGCCGCCCCGACTCGGCGTCGTGAGGCGGCAGTCGCTGTCCTGGACCAGTACCGTCCCGTTCGACGCCCGTTCCGCGGCGGACCTCGCCTGCCGCTCCGGTTTCCTCGTGCTCGTGAGGTCGGCGTGAGAGGCGTTACGTCGTCAGCCCGGCCAGGGGCGCCTGCTGACGGTCGGTCAGCCGAGGAGGTGCCTACCGGACGGCCGTGGCCCGGCCGCTCCCGGGGCCCCGCCGCGGGTGCCTGACGGGGCGTCGGCCCGGCGGGGGCCATCCGGGGGTAAAGCGGGGGGACTCGGGCGTGGGTGTGGGGTGGGGGTGTGGGGG
>NZ_JZWV01001721.1 GCF_000966975.1 Streptomyces katrae
AGTGGGCGGGGATCCGGGTGGCGGGGTCGCCCTGAGCGGCGTTCAGCTGGGGCTGGGTGAGGAAGAGGGTGTCGCGGAGGTCGGCGCCGCGGAGGTTGGTGTCGCGCAGGTCCGTGCCGATCAGGTCGGCGCCGCGGAGGTCGGCGCGGCCGAGGTCGGCGGCGATCAGGTAGGCGCCGCGGAGGTTGGCGCCGCGGAGGTCGGCTCCGGCGAGGCGGGCGCCCATCAGGTCGGCGCCGCGGTGGTTCTTCTTGCGGCCCGGGGTCTTGGCGCGGGCCAGTTCGCTGGTCTTGAGGAGGAGGGTGTTGATCTCCTGGCGGAGGGCGGGGACGTCGAGGGTGGTGAGGGTGTCCGCGTCCGCCCGGGTGAGGCCTTCGGTGCGGGTGAGGAGTTCGCGCAGCGCCGGGTGGAGCGGGGCGGCCGCCGGGATGCCGAGGGCGGCGGAGAGGTAGAAGAGGAGTTCGTGGAGCTGGCGCATGACCGGGAAGGCGTCGAACATCGCCTGCCGGGTCTCGGGGTGGGTGCGCCAGTCGCGGCCCTCGAAGGTGACCTGGGAGATCTGCTGGCCCGCGCCGAAGCAGTCGAAGACCGTGCAGCCCTGGAAGCCCTGGTCGCGCAGGCCGGTGTGGATGCCGCAGCGGAAGTCCTGCCGGAGGTTCTTGCAGGGGGTGCCGGCGGCCTTGTTCACGGCGAAGTCGGCCGACTTGGCGAAGGGCAGGGCGACGCAGCAGAGCGCGAAGCAGTTCGCGCAGTCGGCCTGGAGGAGGGGGAG
>NZ_JZWV01001722.1 GCF_000966975.1 Streptomyces katrae
GTTCCATCGCGGCCAGCGAGTCGAAGCCCAGTTCCCGGAAGGCCCGGCCGGGGTCTATGGCGGCGGGGGTGGCGTGGCCGAGGACGGCCGCCACCTGGTTGCGTACGAGGGTGAGCACGGTGTCCTTGCGCTCGGCGGGCGGCAGGGCCGCCAGCCGGGACAGCTCGGCGGAGAGACCGCCGGGGCCGGGTGCGGCGCTCTGGGCGGCGCGGCGTCCGGGGGCCCGCACGAGTGCGCGCAGCAGGGCGGGCGCGGGGCCCGCGGACTGGCGGCGCAGTGCGGGCAGGTCGAGGCGTACGGGGGCCAGTGCCGCGTCGTCCAGGGTGCGGGCGGTGTCGAGGAGGCGCAGGCCCTCGTCGGCGGTGAGCGGGACGAGTCCGGCGCGGGCCATGCGCCGCAGGTCCCCGTCGGCGAGCCGGGTCTGGTCCCCGCGTTCGTCCCAGACGCCCCAGGCGAGGGCGGAGGCGGGCAGGCCCTGGGCGCGGCGCTGGTGGGCGAGGGCGTCGAGGAAGGCGTTGCCGGCCGCGTAGGCGCCCTGTCCGGCTCCGCCGAGGGTCCCGGCGAGGGAGGAGAAGAGGACGAAGGCGGACAGGTCCAGGCCGCGGGTCAGTTCGTGGAGGTTGAGTGCGGCGTCGACCTTGGGGCGCAGGACCTGGTCGAGGTCCTCGGCGGTGAGGGTGTCGACGAGTCCGCCCGCGACGACGGCGGCGGCGTGGACGACGGCGGTGAGCGGGCGGTCGGCGGGGACGGACGTGAGGGG
>NZ_JZWV01001723.1 GCF_000966975.1 Streptomyces katrae
GACGTGAGGAGGGCGGCGAGGGCGTCGCGGTCGGCGGCGTCGCAGGCGGCGACGGTGACGGTGGCACCGAGCGCGGTGAGCTCCTCCTGGAGTGCGGCGGCCCCTTCGGTGTCGGGGCCGCGACGGCTGGTGAGGAGGATGTTGCGGACGCCGTGGGTGGTGATGAAGTGGGCGGCGACGAGTCGGCCGAGGGCTCCGGTGCCGCCGGTGATCAGTA
>NZ_JZWV01001724.1 GCF_000966975.1 Streptomyces katrae
AAGGGCGGGTAGGGGACCCAGCCCCGCGCAGCGGCAACGGTCCGCAGCACACAACTCAGCGCACCAGAACCGGGGCCGCGGGGACCGGAGACGGGGCCGCGGGAACCGGGGACGCAGGGACCGGAGACGGGGTCGGTGCCGGGGCCACCGGGGTCGCGGGGACCGGGGTCGCCGGGGGCGGAGTCGGGAGGGTGAGGAGGAGGCCCGGTTTCAGGGCGGCGGGGTCCGGGCCGATCAGGGCCCGGTTCGCCTCGTACAGGGCCCGCCAGCCCCCGGACACGCGACGGCGACGGGCGATCCCGTCCAACGTGTCCCCGCCCCGCACCACGTGCATCCGCCCCGCCAGTCCGTACCGCTTCGCACACACCGGCCACGCGTCCCACCCCTGCACCCCCAGCACCTCTTCCGCCACCCGGATCTGCTGCTCCCGCGTCGCCAGGTCCGCCCGTGCCGCGTACACCAGCCCCCCGTGCTCCACCCACGTCGGCTGCCAGAACTGCAGCCCCCCGTAGAAGCCGTTGCCGGTGTTCACCGCCCAGCGCCCGCTGCTCTCGCAGTCGGCGACGCAGTCCCAGGGCCACCCGGCCCGGGAGCCGGCGGGGGCGGCGCCGCGACCGCGCCGGAGCCACACGGGAGTACGAGCACCAGCGCGGCGCAGACCGCGGACGCGGCCCGCCTGGAACGGACCCCGGAACGGGCCCGGAGGCAGACATCGGGCATCGCGCCACG
>NZ_JZWV01001725.1 GCF_000966975.1 Streptomyces katrae
CCGGCGCGGGCGCGTACGGCTCAGCTCGACCGGCGCGGGCGCGTACGGCTCAGCTCGACCGGCGCGGGTCGGGCCGGCCGCGGCGGAGGCGGTGGGCGGTCAGCAGGAGGCCGCCGCCGAGGGCCAGGGCGGCGACGGCTCCGGCGCCGTAGGCCCACTCCCGGGGGCCGGTGTGCGCGAGCGAGCCGGCGGCCGCGGCCGCTTCCTCCGGCTCCTCGGGGCCTTCCGGGCCTTCCACGGAGAACCGGTACCCGCCGGCCGTGCCCACCCACTCCCCGTCGTCCCCCTTCCGCTGCACCAGCGCGGCGTCGGCGAGGACCTCGCCGAGGGGGGCGTCGGGGGCGAAGGCCAGCCGCACTTTGACGGTGGCGGAACCCCCGGCCGGTACGGAGAAGCCGGGGAAGGCGTCCTTGCCGTCGAACACCGCGATGATCTCGTCGCGGTCGCTGCGCTCCAGGCTGACGGGGTACGGCCCGCCGGGGGCCTCGAACTCCATGCGCAGGTGCGCGGGGCGCAGGGCCCGGGCGGGGTCGGTGAACACGATCACGGGGTGGATGGCGGTGCAGGTGCCGCTGGTGGTGTTGGTGAGGTCCAGCAGCCAGCTCTGCGGTCCGCCGCCGGCCCGGTAGACGGCCGGGCCGCCACGGATCCGGGCCCCGATCGGAAAGGCGCCGCTCTTGCCGTCCCCGCAGCTGGCCCGCGCGCGGGAGGGCTGGGCAGGCG
>NZ_JZWV01000316.1 GCF_000966975.1 Streptomyces katrae
CGGAAACCTGGACTCGCGGGCCGGCGCCGAGGTGCTCGGCTTCCTGCGCCAGTCGGTGGACGAGCTCGCCCAGACCATCGTGATGGTCACCCACGACCCGGTCGCCGCCTCCTACGCCGACCGCGTCATCTTCCTGGCCGACGGCCGCATCGTCGACGAGATGTACGCGCCCACCGCCGACCAGGTCCTGGACCGGATGAAGGACTTCGACGCGCGCGGGCGGACCTCGTGACCGTCATGAAGACCGCGCGGCGCAACTTCCTCGCGCACAAGGGCCGGATGGCGCTGTCCGCCATCGCCGTCCTCCTCTCGGTCGCCTTCGTCTGCGGGACCCTGGTGTTCACCGACACCATGAACACCACCTTCGACAAGCTGTTCGCCGTCACCAGCGCCGACGTCACCGTCAGCCCCAAGGAACCCGCCGACGGCGAGGAGAACCCGAACCGCGGCCGCCCCCAGGTGGTGCCCGGCGCGGCCGTGGAGAAGGTGCGCGGCGCGGAGGGCGTCAAGTCCGCCGAGGGCGGCGTCTTCTCGACGGCCGTCACCGTCGTCAACTCCAAGAACGAGAACATGGGGTCGACCACGGGCGCCCCGACCATCGCCGGCAACTGGAACGACGGCGAACTCAAGTCCATGAAGATCACCTCCGGCCGGGCCCCGCGCGGACCGACCGAGATGATGGTCGACGCCGACACCGCCGACAAGCACCACCTGAAGCTCGGCGACGAACTGCGCACCATCGCCATCACCGGTGACGTCCGCGCGAAGATCAGCGGCATCGCCTCCTTCACCGTCACCAACCCGGGCGCGGCGATCGTCTACTTCGACACCGCCACCGCCCAGGAGAAGCTGCTCGGCGCGCCCGGCACCTTCACCCACATCAACGTCACCGCCAAGGACGGCGTCAGCGACGAGCAGCTGAAGAAGAACGTGGCCGCCGCCGTCGGCGCGGACACCTACAAGCTGCAGACGGCCAAGGAGTCCACGGCCGCCAACAAGAAGGACATGGGCTTCCTCGACGTCATGAAGTACGTGATGCTCGGGTTCGCCGGCATCGCCTTCCTCGTCGGCATCTTCCTCATCTTCAACACCTTCTCGATGCTGGTCGCCCAGCGCACCCGCGAGATCGGCCTGATGCGCGCCATCGGCTCCGACCGGGGCCAGATCAACCGCTCGGTGCTGCTGGAGGCCCTCCTGCTCGGCCTCGTCGGCTCCGCCGCCGGCGTCGCGGCGGGCGTCGGCCTGGCCGTCGGCCTGATGAAGCTCATGGGCTCGATGGGCATGCACCTGTCCACCGGCGACCTGACCGTCCGCTGGACCACCCCGGTCACCGGCCTGCTCCTGGGCACCGTCGTCACCGTCGTCGCCGCCTACGTCCCGGCGCGCCGGGCCGGCAAGGTCTCCCCGATGGCCGCCCTGCGCGACGCCGGCACCCCCGGCGACCGCAAGGCCGGCGCGGTGCGCGCCGTCCTCGGCCTGGTCCTCACCGGCATCGGCGCCGCGGCCCTCTTCCTCGCCGCGGCCGCCGACAAGGCCTCCGCCGGCTCGCTCTGGCTGGCCGTCGGCGTCCTGTTCAGCCTGATCGGCTTCATCGTGATCGGCCCGCTGCTCGCGGGCGTCGTGGTCCGGCTGCTCGCCGCGCCCGTCCTGCGGCCCTTCGGCTCCGTCGGCCGGCTCGCCGAGCGCAACGCCCTGCGCAACCCGCGCCGTACGGGGGCCACGGCCGCCGCGCTGATGATCGGACTGGCGCTGGTCGCCTGCCTGTCGGTCGTCGGCTCCTCGATGGTGGCCTCCGCCACCGACGAGCTCGACCGCACGGTCGGCGCGGACTACATCGTCTCCTCCCAGGGCGGCCAGCCGCTGATGCCGCAGGCCGAGCAGGCCATGCGCGGGGTCAAGGGCCTGGACCACGTCACCGCCTACCGCGAGGTCGAGGCGAGGATCACCGCCCCGGACGGCACCACCGCCCAGGACCAGCTCAGCGCCACCGACCCCTCCTACGCCCAGGACGTCCGCCGCAAGACCTCCGCCGGGCAGCACAAGGACGCCTACGCGGCCGGCTCGATGGCGGTCGGCTCGGAGTACGCCGCCAAGCACCACGTGAAGGTCGGCGACGAGCTGGGCGTGGCCTTCAACGGCGGGAAGACGGTCAAGCTGAAGGTCGCGGCGATCACCCTGGACGAGGGCAACCTCGACAAGGGCGTGAAGTACATCAGCACCGCCACCGCCGAGGCCAACCTGCCGGCCGACCAGCTGCCGCGCCCGTTCATGCTGCTGGCCAAGGCCGAGAAGGGGCAGGCCGACAGCGCGTACACGGCGCTCAAGGCGGCCATGGCCGAGTACCCGCAGTACAAGGTGCTCAACCAGACCGACTACAAGAAGGACCTCAAGGACCAGGTCGGTCAGCTGCTCAACATGGTCTACGGCCTCCTCGCCCTGGCGATCATCGTCGCGGTGCTGGGCGTCGTGAACACCCTGGCCCTCTCGGTGGTCGAGCGGACCCGTGAGATCGGCCTGATGCGTGCCATCGGCCTCTCCCGCCGCCAGCTGCGCCGGATGATCCGCCTGGAGTCGGTGGTCATCGCCCTCTTCGGAGCCCTGCTGGGCCTGGGGCTGGGCATGGGCTGGGGGGCCACCGCGCAGCAGCTCCTCGCCCTCCAGGGGCTGAAGGTGCTGGAGATCCCGTGGGCGACGATCGCCTCGGTGTTCGCCGGCTCGGCCCTGGTGGGCCTGTTCGCCGCACTGGTCCCGGCGTTCCGGGCGGGGCGGATGAACGTTCTGAACGCGATCGCCAGCGAGTAGCCGCCGGCGGTCGGGAGTACGGGGGAGTACGGGGGAACACGCCGGCCCCGGGCCGTCCGCGAGGGCGCCCGGGGCCGGCGTCGTGCACCGCCGGCCGGCGCGCCGGGCCGGCCGCCCCGCTACAGCCGCCGCTCCAGCAGGACCATCCCGCCCGCCTCGCCCACCAGGGCGAACCGCGACCCCGGATGCAGCCGCCCCGCGTACGCGAGCGGGTCGCCGACCCGGCCGGAGGAGTTGTCGAACACCAGGTAGGCCGGGCGGACCCCCCGCGTGCCGCCGAGCCAGAAGACCCGGCAGCGCGAGGTCAGCCGGGTCAGCGCCGGGTAGTCGGCCTCCACCGTCACCCCGTCCGGGATCCGCGCCAGCAGCCGCTCGGCCTCGGCGGCCCGCGCCGGCTTCTCGTACGCGGCCCGCTCCCCGAGCCGGGCCAGCGGCAGGCTGGTGGCGCTCAGCGCGAGCGCGGCGGCGAGCACGGCCCCGGGCAGCTGGTGGGCGTACGAGCGCATCCACGGCCGGGGGCTGCGCCGGGCGGTGTCGAGGGAGTCGGCCAGCGCCAGCGCCACGACCGGCATCAGGACGGCGCTGTAGTGCCAGTCGGTGGACCAGAAGTACGGCTCGGACGAGGTGAACCGCCAGCCCAGGGTCGGCACGGCCACCCACAGCAGCGGGGAGCGCAGCGCCAGCAGGCCGGTGGTGGGGACCAGCAGCCAGCCCAGGGTGGTGAGCTTCGTGCCGAGACCGTCCAGCACCCCGCCGGGGCCGCCGACCTTCTCCCAGTAGGCGTAGCCGTCGGGGGCGAACGCGGGGACCACCACCGTGAACACCAGTACGGCGGCCACCGTCCCGCCCACGGCCACGGCGAAGGCCGCCCGCGCCGCCCGCCGGTCGGTGCGCCGGGCCCGCCAGGCCACCACCAGGGCCAGGGCCGCCAGGGTCAGCCCGAGATCCTCCTTGACCAGCAGCAGCGGCAGCCCCCAGGCCAGGGCCGCCCGCCACCGGCGGGCCAGCAGCGCCTCCAGGGCGAAGGCCAGCAGCGGCACCGCGAAGCAGATCTCGTGGAAGTCGAACGCGACCGCCTGCTGGATCCCCCAGGACAGCCCGTACGCCGCCCCGAGCGCGAGCCCCCGCGCCGGCCCGAGGAGGCGTGCCCCGGCCCGGGTGACGGGCAGGGCCGACAGCGCGAACAGGGCCGCCTGCGCCACGAGGAGGGTGGCGGGGCCCGGGAAGAGCCGGTAGAGCGGGGCGATCAGGGCGATGACGGGGCTGAAGTGGTCGCCGAGGACGTTGAAGCCCGGGCCCTTCAGGTCCGCCACCGGTGCCTGGAAGTGGGCGTAGGCCCGGACGGCCTGCTCGAAGATGCCCAGGTCCCAGGAGTTCTCCTCCATCCGCCGGTGGCGGGTCAGGGAGGGCGGTGAGCGCGTGCGGCGCCCGGCGCCGCAGCAGCGCTCCGGCCCCGGCCCCCCGGCCGGGGCGCGCCTCCACGACGGCCGGCGCGGCGCCGGTGGGGGCGCCGGCGGGGGCGCCGCCGTCACCGGGCGGGCTGGTGGATATGGACATCCGAACAGATTGTCATCCCGATACGGAACGGCTCCCTCCGCCCCTCGCCCGCGCCGCACGGGACCCGTACCGGACCCGTACGCGCCCCGAATCCCGCGCGCGGGTGACACACCCGCGGCATAGGGTGGAACCCCCGGCCCGTTCACGTGTCGGGTGCTTCGCGTTGCCCCCGCCCGCCCCCTCCACCGGATGGAAAGCCGCTTTCATGAGCCTGCACGGACTGCTCGACGCCGTCACCCGGGACCCCGCCCTGTCCGAGGCGGTCACCGCGGCCGGGGACGGCAACCGCATGCACGTGGACCTCGTCGGGCCGCCCGCCGCCCGGCCCTTCGTGATCGCCGCGCTGGCCCGCCGCACCGGCCGGACCGTGCCGGACCGTGCTCGCCGTCACGGCCACCGGACGCGAGGCGGAGGACCTCGCCGCCGCGCTGCGTTCGCTGCTGCCCCCCGACGAAGTCGTGGACTACCCGTCCTGGGAGACCCTGCCGCACGAGCGGCTCAGCCCGCGCAGCGACACCGTCGGCCGCCGCATCGCCGTCCTGCGCCGCCTCGCCCACCCCAGCGCGGACGACCCGGCCGCCGGGCCCGTCTCGGTGGTGGTCGCCCCCATCCGCTCCGTGCTCCAGCCGCAGGTCAAGGGGCTGGGCGACCTGGTGCCGGTGAGCCTGCGCCAGGGCGGGAGCGCCGACCTCGGCGCGGTCACCGAAGCCCTGGCGGCCGCCGCGTACGCGCGCGTCGAGCTCGTCGAGAAGCGCGGGGAGTTCGCCGTGCGCGGCGGCATCCTCGACGTGTTCCCGCCCACCGAGGAGCACCCGCTGCGCGTGGAGTTCTGGGGCGACGAGGTCGAGGAGATCCGCTACTTCAAGGTCGCCGACCAGCGCTCCCTGGAGGTCGCCGAACACGGCCTGTGGGCCCCGCCCTGCCGGGAGCTGCTCCTCACCGACGAGGTGCGCGAACGGGCGGCTGCCCTCGCCGAGGCCCACCCCGAGCTCGGGGAACTGCTCAACAAGATCGCCGAGGGGATCGCGGTCGAGGGCATGGAGTCCCTCGCACCGGTCCTCGTCGACGACATGGAGCTCCTGCTCGACGTCCTGCCGGCCCGGTCCATGGCCGTGGTCTGCGACCCCGAGCGGGTCCGCACCCGGGCCGCCGACCTGGTGGCGACCAGCCAGGAGTTCCTGATGGCCTCCTGGGCGGCCACCGCCGGCGGCGGCCAGGCCCCCATCGACGTGGGCGCGGCCTCGCTCCGCGGGATCGCCGACGTCCGCGAGCACGCCCGCGAGCTCGGCATGATGTGGTGGTCGGTCTCCCCCTTCGCTGCCGACGACCCGGCCCTGGGCTCCGACACCCTCAAGCTCGGCATGCACGCCCCCGAGGCCTACCGGGGCGACACCGCCCGCGCGCTCGCCGACACCAAGGGCTGGATCGCCGACGGCTGGCACACCGTCTACCTCACCGAGGGCCACGGCCCGGCCGCCCGTACCGTCGAGGTCCTCGGCGGCGAGGGCATCGCGGCCCGCCTGGAGGCGGACCTCGGGGCCCTGGAGCCCTCGATCGTCCACGTCTCCTGCGGCTCCCTCGACACCGGCTTCATCGACCCGGCCCTCAAGCTGGCCGTCCTGACCGAGACCGATCTGACCGGCCAGCGCACCGCCACCAAGGACCTCGGCCGGATGCCCACCCGGCGCCGCAAGTCCATCGACCCCCTCACCCTGGAGGTTGGCGACTACATCGTGCACGAGCAGCACGGCGTGGGCCGCTACATCGAGATGGTGCAGCGCACCGTGCAGGGCGCCACCCGCGAGTACCTCCTCGTCGAGTACGCGCCCGCCAAGCGCGGCCAGCCCGGCGACCGGCTGTACATCCCCACCGACCAGCTGGAGCAGGTCACCAAGTACGTCGGCGGTGAGGCCCCGACCCTGCACCGGCTCGGCGGCGCCGACTGGACGAAGACCAAGGCGCGGGCCAAGAAGGCCGTCAAGGAGATCGCCGCCGACCTGATCAAGCTGTACAGCGCGCGCATGGCGGCGCCCGGCCACACCTTCGGCCCGGACACCCCCTGGCAGCGCGAGCTGGAGGACGCCTTCCCGTACGCGGAGACCCCCGACCAGCTCACCACCATCGCCGAGGTCAAGGAGGACATGGAGAAGTCCGTCCCCATGGACCGCCTGATCTGCGGCGACGTCGGCTACGGCAAGACCGAGATCGCGGTGCGGGCGGCCTTCAAGGCGGTCCAGGACGGCAAGCAGGTCGCCGTCCTCGTCCCCACGACCCTCCTCGTGCAGCAGCACTTCGGCACCTTCTCCGAGCGCTACAGCCAGTTCCCCGTCAACGTGAAGGCGCTGTCGCGCTTCCAGTCCGACACCGAGTCCAAGGCCACCCTGGAGGGCCTCAAGGAGGGCTCGGTCGACGTGGTCATCGGCACCCACCGCCTGTTCTCGCAGGAGACGAAGTTCAAGGACCTGGGCCTGGTCATCGTCGACGAGGAGCAGCGGTTCGGCGTCGAGCACAAGGAGCAGCTGAAGAAGCTCCGCGCCAACGTCGACGTCCTCACCATGTCCGCGACCCCGATCCCGCGCACCCTGGAGATGGCGGTGACCGGCATCCGCGAGATGTCGACGATCACCACCCCGCCGGAGGAGCGCCACCCGGTCCTCACCTTCGTCGGCCCGTACGAGGAGAAGCAGATCGGCGCGGCCATCCGGCGCGAGCTGCTGCGCGAGGGCCAGTGCTTCTACATCCACAACCGGGTCGAGTCCATCGACCGGGCGGCCGCCAAGCTGCGCGAGATCGTTCCCGAGGCACGGATCGCGACCGCCCACGGCCAGATGTCCGAACAGGCCCTGGAACAGGTCGTGGTCGACTTCTGGGAGAAGAAGTTCGACGTCCTGGTGTCCACCACCATCGTGGAATCGGGCATCGACATCTCCAACGCGAACACCCTCATCGTCGAGCGCGGCGACAACTTCGGCCTCTCCCAGCTGCACCAGCTGCGCGGCCGCGTGGGCCGCGGCCGCGAACGCGGGTACGCCTACTTCCTGTACCCGCCGGAGAAGCCGCTCACGGAGACCGCGCACGAGCGGCTCGCGACCATCGCCCAGCACACCGAGATGGGCGCCGGCATGTACGTGGCGATGAAGGACCTGGAGATCCGCGGCGCGGGCAACCTGCTCGGCGGCGAGCAGTCCGGCCACATCGCGGGCGTCGGCTTCGACCTGTACATCCGCATGGTCGGCGAGGCCGTCGCCGACTACCGGGCCGCCGTCGAGGGCGGGGCGGAGGAGGAGCCGCCGCTGGAGGTCAAGATCGAACTGCCGGTCGACGCGCACGTCCCGCACGACTACGCGCCCGGCGAGCGGCTGCGCCTGCAGGCCTACCGGGCGATCGCCTCGGCCGCCTCGGAGGCCGACATCAAGGCGGTGCGGGAGGAACTCACCGACCGCTACGGCAAGCTGCCGGAGCCGGTGGAGAACCTGCTGCTGGTGGCCGGGCTGCGGATGCTGGCCCGGGCCTGCGGGGTCGGGGACATCACCCTGCAGGGCCCGAACATCCGCTTCGGCCCGGTGGAGCTGCGCGAGTCGCAGGAGCTGCGCCTCAAGCGGCTCTACCCCGGCACGGTCCTCAAGCCGGCCACCTCCCAGGTCCTGGTCCCGCGCCCGAAGACGGCCCGCGTCGGCGGCAAGCCGCTGGTCGGCCGGGAACTCCTGGCCTGGACGGGTGAGTTCCTGACCACGGTCCTCGGCTCGTGACCCGGGGGGCGGCCCGTCGGACCGGTCAGACCGACTCGCCCGCCGGGCCGCCCAGCTTCGACATGTCGAGGACGTCGGCGTCCTTCGGGGAGGTCGTGTCCACCGGGACGTCGAAGGCCGAGAAGAGGGCCTCGCCCGTGGAGTCGCCCATGACCGTCGACTTCAGGATGTACGGCTTGCCCTGCGTGGCCACGTAGTCGGTCTGGGTGCCCTGCTTCGCCGGGGAGGTCACCGCCAGGGTCTGCTTGCCGTCGACCGTCGCCGTCTCGCCCTTGCGGGCGAGCGGGCTGGCGTGGTCGAGGTCGCCGGTCAGCTTGGAGAGGTCGCAGCTGCCCGTCATGGGGGCGGCGCGGGGGTCGGAGGCGGGTATGCGGATCCAGCGGTCGGCGAGCATGGCGACCATCTGGTCCGCCTGCTTCTGCGGGGCGTGCTTCATCTTCGCGGCGCCCCGCCAGTAGGCGGTGTCGCCCCGGAAGTGGACGGACTCCGAGGACTTGATGACGTCCAGCCGGCCCATGCCGTCGACCCGGATCTCGCCCTTGCAGTTGCCCTTGCGGTCGAGGGAGAGGTCCACCTTCATCGGCTTGCCGTCCTGCTGGACGGTGGCCGCCACCCGCATCGACTCGGCCTTGCGCGTGGCCTCGTAGGCCTCGGTGAGGATCTCCTGCCCGGAACGGGCGGCGGCCGGGGAGGCGGAGGCGGAGGCCGGTGCGGACGCCGCGGCGGAGGCGCCCGGGGAGGCGGGCCGGTCGGCTCCCGCCCGCTGGCCGGCCGGCCCGCAGGCCGTCAGGCCGCCCAGCAGGGCCGCGGCGGCGGTGGCGGCCGCCACCGCCCTGGACTTCGTACGGCTGCGCATTTCCGGTGACCCCCGTGGTGTTGACGACGTGCGGGACGGTTTCCCGCTTCGAGGGTAGGCGGCCGCTCTGACAGGGCCGGCGGGGGGCGCAACACCCCCTAGGGCAGGGACCCGTACGTGACGTTCCTGCCCTCCGGGCCGGTCTCCGCGTGCCGGACGAGGTACGGCCTGCCGTCCAGGGACACGTGGTCGGTGATCTCGACGCCGCCGGGGCCCTTGGAGACCAGCACCGCGACCGGCCTGCCGTTCAGGCGGGTGTCGGGTTCCCGCCGCAGGCCCGTGCGCTCCGCCGGGAAGGTGCGGGCGGGCGATCCGTCGGCGCACAGGGCGACGAGGTGGGAGACCGCCGGGTCGCCCGGTTTCATGTCGATCCAGCCGTCCGCGGTGTCCGGGGACTTGAAGGGCTGGTTCCTGAACTGGTCCTGGAGGAAGCCGGCGTCGCCGCGCAGGGAGACCTTGGCGTCGTCCACGAGGATCTCGCCCGTTCCCGAGCGCTCGACCCTGACCTCGCCCCAGCAGCCGCCGTCGCCCTCGAAGGTCAGCTGCGCCGTGATCTCGCGTTCCCCGATGCGGCGCGAGACGACGGCGGTCCTGGTGGCCGCCCGCTCCGTCTCCTCGTACGCGGCACGCAGGACGGCGGCCGGGTCCCGGCCCGCGAACGGGTCCGGGGCGGCGGCGGAGGGTGAGGGACCGGCCCCCGCGCCGGCCAGTTCCGGGAGGCAGGCGGAGGCCGTGGCGGTCAGCAGGACGGCGCAGGTGACCGCGGCCACGGTCCCGGCCCTGGGCGTTGGCGTGGGCGCGGTCGTGGGCGTGGGCGTGCGGGTGCGCGTGCGGGTGCGCATGACGGGTCCCCCCTGGGATCGATCAAGAGGGGCGAGGCTAGCCCGGGGCGCAGGAGGGCGGCTGGAGGCGTACGGGGGCGCGGGCCGCCGACGCGCGCGCGGGCCGGACCGCGGCGGCCGTGCTGCGACCCTGCAACGGTTGCGCCCATCCCCTCACCGGCGGCCGGAAACGCTGTATACGCTTCCAGCCGTCACCCTTTCCGCACGGCCCGTCAGGAGCAGCGATGCACGGCCCCGGCATCCCGCCGCAGCAAGGCCCGCACGGCCACCGGCCCTTGTCCGGGGCGGCGATGACGCTGCGCGTGCTGTTCACGGCGCTGCCCCTCCTCAGCTGTGGTTTCTTCGCCTGGGGTTCGCTGCTGCGGATCGCCCTGCTCACCCGCAAGACCCGCGACTGGGTGCTGCTGGTGCTGGGCGGGGTGCTGTCGGTCGTCTGGATCACCTTCATCGAGCTCGACCCGACGGAGGAGACCAACGGCTGGCAGGGCAACCTCGGCGCCGGTGGCTCGATCTTCACCGGCTTCGCCATCTGCGTGTACTACCTCGTCGCCGACATCAAGCACCACGAGACGAAGGCCGCCCCGCCCCAGGCGGTGGGGGCCGCGCCCTGGTACCCGGCGCAGCAGACCCCGTACAACCAGCAGCACCAGCAGCACCTGCCGCAGCCCCCTCAGCAGACGCGCCCCTCCTACGGCTACCCGCCCGTTGCGCCGCAGCAGGCCCCGGCCCCCGTCCAGCCCCCGCGCATCGGCCAGGTCCGTGCCGAACTCGACGAGCTGAGCGAACTCCTGCGCAAGCAGACCCCGCACGCCCCGCAGACCCCGCCCCGTCCCCCGCAGCCCGGCGGTCCCTACCAGGACCCGAACAGCACGGCGGTCCAGGACCCGCAGCAGTGACCGGCGGCGAACGGCTCATCGGCGAGCGCTACGAGCTGGCCACCGTCCTCGGCCAGGGCGGCATGGGCCAGGTGTGGACGGCCTACGACAAGCGGCTGGACCGGCGCGTCGCCGTCAAACTGCTGCGCCCCGACAAGGTGGCCGGCCCCGGCACCGTCGCCGAGGAACTGCGCCGCCGCTTCGTGCGCGAGTGCCGGGTCACGGCGCAGGTCGACCACCCCGGCCTGGTCACGGTGCACGACGCGGGCAGCGACGGCGACGAGCTGTACCTCGTCATGGGCTACGTCGAGGGCTCCGACCTCGCCGACCACCTCGCCGCACACGACCCCTACCCCTGGCCGTGGGCGGTCGCGGTGGCCGCGCAGCTGTGCGCAGTGCTGTCCGCCGTGCACGCCGTGCCGATCGTCCACCGGGACCTCAAGCCCCGCAACGTGATGATCCGCCCGGACGGGACCGTCCTCGTCCTGGACCTCGGCGTGGCCTCCGTGATGGACACCGACACCACCCGCCTCACCAGCACCGGCTCCCCGATCGGCAGCCCCGCCTACATGGCGCCCGAGCAGGCCATGAGCGGCGCGGTGGGCCCCTACACCGACCTGTACGCCCTCGGCGTGCTGCTGTACGAACTCCTCAGCGGGGACGTCCCCTTCGCCGGCTCCACCGCCCTCGGCGTGCTGCACCGCCACCTGTACGAGCCCCCGGCCCCCGTA
>NZ_JZWV01000317.1 GCF_000966975.1 Streptomyces katrae
CTGTACGAGCCCCCGGCCCCCGTACGCGTCCGGCGCCCCGAGATCCCGCAGGAGCTGGAGGCGCTGCTGATGCGCCTCCTCGCCAAGGACCCGCAGGACCGGCCCGGTTCGGCGCAGGAGGTCTACGAGGCCCTCGCGCCGCTGCTCCCGGCCCCCGGCAGCCGCCCCGTCGCAGGCCCCCTCGACCCGACCCGGCCCTTCCTGCGCCCGCAGGCACCCTGGCCGGACCGGCAGGCCGCCGGCGGGGTCCCGCCGATGCCGGCCACGGCACCGGCCCCGCCCCGCCCGGACATCCCGGGCGCGGTGGACGAGGCCCGCAAGCTGCTGGACCAGGGCCGGCTCACCCAGGCCGTGGACATCCTCGGCGGCATCCTCCCGGCCGCCGCCGCCGAGCACGGGGAGCACTCGCCGGTGGTGCGCAGCCTGCGCAAGCAGTACGCCGCCACGCTCATGGACGACGGCCAGTACCGCCGCGCCCTGCCCGAACTGCGCCGCCTCGCCGACGAGTTCCCGGCCGGCGACCCGCAGGCGCTGCGGCTGCGCTACGACGCCGCGCAGTGCCTGGAGCAGCTGGGCGAGCCGGCCGCGGCGCTGGCCGAGTACCGGTCGCTGCTGCCGCTGTTCGAGAACCACTACGCCAACCCGGACCCCGGCCTGCCGCTGGAGGTCCGCCGCCGCATAGCGCACCTGCTGCTCTCCCTCGGCGACCGCGCGGCCGCCCACGACACCCTGGTCCGGCTCCTGTACGACGCGGACCGGGTGCACGGGCCGGCGCACCCCCTGCCGGTGGACATCCGCCGGACCCTGCAGTGGCTGGGCCAGGTGCGCTGACGGCGGACCGCCCTCGGCCCCCCGGCTCCGCCGCCCACTCCGCGCCCCCTCAGCGCCGCCGCTTCAGCCCCGCCAGATGCTCCGGGCGTCGCCTGAGTACCGCCAGTGCGGCCACCACCAGGGCGGAAGCCCCCGCCAGCCCGGCGCCCGCGAGCAGCCCCGGCGGGGTGAACTCGCACCTCAGGGTGGTGGTGCGGCCGTCCAGCGGCACCGCCAGCAGCCCCAGCCGCGACCCGGCCGGACGGCCCTCGCAGCTCCAGCCCGCGACGGCCGGCACCGCGACGACCGCCGTGCCGGTGCTGCCGGGCGGCAGGGTGGCGGTCAGGCCCGCGTCGGACACCCGTACCGAGGTGGCCGCCGAGGCGCGCAGGGAGGCCACCGCCGCCGTGAGCTTCGAGCGGTCCAGACAGCCCAGCGTCCACCGGTCGGGGGCCTGGCGGTCGAAGACGAGCTGCGAGGACGGCCCGTGCGAGCGGCCCAGTGGCTGGAGCGCCGCCCGGTTCTTCGGCTGGGTCCCGTTCATCCTGGAGGGCCGGCCGTCCGCGAGGGTGGCCGAGCCGCTGTACTCCGGCGCCCACAGGAAGGGGTCGGTGCCCGAGCGGCAGACCCCGGGCGTGACCGGCTCCTCGTACACCTTCGCGCCCAGCAGCAGCTCCTGGTTGGCGAACGGGGACTCGCCGAACTGCGGCGGCGGCCCGGCCGGACGGTGACCAGCGGCAGCGCCTCCGCGCGGACCACCTTCCCGTCCGCCTTCAGCCGCGCCCCCACCGAGAAAAGGGCGTCCGTCACCGGGTTGTCCAGGCTTTGCACGCTGCGCCCGCGCGAGGTCCAGCCCGCGCCCAGCGCCGCCATCGTGCGGGTGAACACGTCCGGGGTGTGGCTGCTGTAGTACTGGCCGCCCTCACCGCCCAGGAGCAGCGGGTCGTTGCCCGACAGCGCGGGCCGGCCCGCGTCCGTGCGGTACGCCGGCCAGCCGTCGGCCCGGGTCAGGGCCCGTTCGCGGGTGGTGTTGGACCGCCCCCAGGAGGGGTAGTCGTCCAGCCCGGCGAGCTTGCCCTTGTGCCCGTACGCCGTGGTCGCGGCGGCCTGCGCCACCAGCGCCGCCGCCAGC
>NZ_JZWV01000318.1 GCF_000966975.1 Streptomyces katrae
CCGCCAGCCGGGCGGCCGCCGGCAGCAGCAGCCGCCGGTGGCGCAGCGCCCACCAGGCCCCCGCCGCCAGCGCCAGCCCGCCGCAGAACAGGGCGTACCCCCAGCCCGTGGCCAGCGCGCTGCCCGCCGCCCACGCGGCGGCCGCCGCCAGGACGCCGGCCCCGGCCGCCAGCGCCCGTACGCCGGGCAGCCCGGCGGCGAGCCCGGTCCAGGCGGCGATGACCAGGATCCCGGCCAGCACGAAGGTCTGCCGGTACGGGCTGCCGTTCGGGGTCGCGAAGACGTGCCAGGCCAGATGGGTCGGCTCCCACTGCAGCGACAGCAGTACCGCCGCCACCAGCCCCGCCCACCACAGCCGGGTGCGCAGCGGCAGCGCCCGGTGGAAGGGCAGCGCCGTCACCAGCAGCAGGGTCCCGGTACCGACGAACACGGCGGGGGAGCCGAACGAGTACGTCGCCGGCAGCAGCCGGGCGAACAGGTCCGACCAGGGCACCGGGGCGAACTCCTTGGACCACCCCGGGTAGGCCTGCTGCGAACTCAGGAACAGCGGCACCAGCAGCGGCGCCGTCAGGGCCATCCCCAGCACGGTCGTCACCGCCGCCCGCCCGATCACCAGGGCCCGCTCGCGTACCCCGTCCCGCGTCAGCACCACGCGCACCACCAGCACCAGCGCCGCGCCCAGCGTGGCCATGTAGGCGGTGTAGAAGTTCGCCGTCCAGCAGACGGCCACCACCAGTACCCCCAGCAGCGGCCGCCGCCCGCGCAGCGCCCACTCGCCGGTCAGGCACAGCAGCGGGAAGGCGATCAGCCCGTCCAGCCACATCGGGTTGTACGAGGCCTCGATCACCGACCAGCCGCACAGCGCGTACGAGGCCCCCAGCAGCCCCGCCGCCCACCACGGCCCGGGCCGCTGGGCGCGCAGCAGCCAGGCCATCGCGGCGGCCGCGGCCGTCATCTTCAGGACGGTGACCACGTACACGGCGAGGTCGATGTCGGGCCGTGGGAAGACCCCGACCAGCAGGGCGAACGGGCTCGACAGGTACGTGCCCAGGTCGGGCAGGAAGCTGGTGCCGTACCCGGACTGCCAGTTGAACAGCAGCCCGCCCCGCGCCCGCCCGTGCAGCAGGTCCCACAGGTGGGCGTGGAAGGGCACGAACTGGTTGCCGAGGTCGTTGACGCTGCGGTGACGGGGCCCGTACGGGAAGACCCGCGCGACGGCGTCCCCGGAACACACGGCCACGGCCGTGACCAGGGCGGCGAACGCGGAGCCGAGCAGTCCAGGACGGCGCCCGGTACGGCGGACGGGGGCCGGAGCGGGGCGCTCCGGGGTGTGGTGCGGAGCGAGCTGCGATGTCGACATGGTGAGCCGACCTTCGCAGGAACGTCCGGCTCCGCGGTAACCGGGGGGTGAAATCGCACCCCAACACCCCTGGAATCGTTGGTCGAACCGGTGGCTCGGGCCACTCTGACTGCATACCATCGATCACCGCACGGCCTTGTGCACCGACGCACAATCCCCCGGCCCTGGAGGCTCCTTTGCACCGTCGCACAGCGCTCTCCGTATCCGCCGCCCTGCTCGCGGCGGCCCCCCTGCTGGCCGCCTGCTCGGGCGGGACCCGTCCCGGTACCGCGGCCGTCGTCGGCGGCGAGCGCATCACCACCTCGGCGCTCCAGGCACAGGTCAACGACGTGCGTACCGCGCAGAACCGCTCCGAGCAGGGGGCGCGGCTGATCGGGGCCACCGCGGGCCTGGAGCGGCTCAAGCTCAACAAGATGATCCAGACCGCGGTCCTGGAGCGGGCGGCGGACGACGCCGGGCTGAGCGTGAGCACCAAGGAGATCGAGGACGTCCGCAAGGCGCAGCTGCAGCAGGTCGGCGGGGAGAAGGCGCTCGCCGCGGCCGCCCTGGAACAGGCGCAGCTGGCTCCGGACCAGATCGACGCCGACACCCGCTTCAAGCTGCTGCGCGACAAGCTCTTCGCGCACTACGGCAGCCAGGACAAGGCCCTGGTCAAGCTCGGGGAGGCGGCGAAGGAGCTGCACATCGAGGTCAACCCGCGGTACGGCCGGTGGGACGAGAAGCAGATCCTGCTCGGTGACCAGCAGACCCCCTGGATCACCCAGAAGACGATGCCCGAGCAGGCGGCCCCCGCCGGAGCCTGACACCCGGGGACGGAGGTAGGTTCGGAGGGTGACCGACCACACCGCCGAACCCGCCCCCGCGCCCGCCGACACCGCCTCCGCCTCTGGCTCCGCCTCCGCCGAGGACACCGGGCGGATCGTCCTGCTGACCGCCAGCCACCGGGTCGCCCCCGGGCTGCTGTCCTGGCCGGCCTGGCAGGCCCTGCACGCCGCGGACCGGGTGCTGTGCGCGGACCCGGGCCACCCGCAGCTCCCGTACCTGCGCGAAGCCGGGGTGGTCGTGGCGCACGAGGCCCCCGACGCACACGCTCTCGTCGATGCCTGCGCCGGGGGCCGCACCATCGTGGTGATCCCGGGCGGTGAGGGCGACCAGCGGCTGACGGACGGCCTGGCCCGGCTGGCCGGCTCGGGCCGGGTGGCCATGCCGGACCTGGAGCTGCTGCCGGGCTCCTACGACCTGCCGGGCGCGCGGCTGCTGGACCTGGTGCAGGTGATGGACCGGGTGCGCCGCGACTGCCCGTGGACCTCCCGGCAGACCCACGAGGGGCTGGTGAAGTACGCCATCGAGGAGGCGTACGAGCTGGTCGAGGCGATCGAGGACGGCGACCGGGACGCGCTGCGCGAGGAGCTCGGCGACGTGCTGCTCCAGGTGGTCTTCCACGCGCGCATCGCCGAGGAGGGCACACAGGACGCCGAGGACGCCGAGGACGCCGAGGGTTCGGGGGGCTCGGGGGCGTTCTCCATCGACGACGTCGCCGGCGATCTGGTGGCCAAGCTGATCCGCCGCCACCCCCATGTCTTCGGGGACGCCACGGCGGAGTCCCCGGAGGACGTCAGCGCCCACTGGCAGGCCACCAAGGCGGTCGAGAAGCAGCGGGAGTCGGTCACCGACGGGATCCCGCTGGCCCAGCCCGGGCTCGCACTCGCGGCGAAGCTGGCCGGCCGGGCCCGCGCGGGCGGGGTCCCCGTGGAGCTGCCCCGGGGCGAGGGCATCGGCTACGAGCTGCTGGAACTGGCGGCCCGCGCCGAGGCGGAGGGGACCGACCCCGAGACGGCCCTGCGCGCCGCGGCCCGTGTCTACCGCGACGCGATCCGCGCGGCGGAGGGCGTCGGCGAGTAGCCGCCGGTCGAGGAGCCGCCGGTCCTGCCGGGTACGAAGCACCCAGAGTGCCCCTGAGGCATTGGGCGCCCCGCGCCCAGCGCCTGGGCGCCCGGCTGCCTCACATGCCTGACGGGCGGGCCGAAGCATCAGCCGCGCGGGGCCCGGGCCGACGGGTCGTGCCAGTGCGGGGCCGGGCGGTGCAGGAACCACTCGCCGAAGCCCAGGGGCCGGTCGCCGCGGGCGGCGCCGGCGAGGGGGACGGCGTCGTGGAAGAGGCGGTCGGGGCGGGCCCCGAGCTGCTCCAGGAGGAGGGCGGTCTCCTCCATGAACACCGGCGGCCCGCTCAGGTAGACGTCCTGCTCGGGCCACAGGGCCCGGTTGCCGAGGGCGGTGGCCAGCCGGGCGGTGGCCTGCTCGCGGGGCCGCCCGGGGGCGGGGGTGATGTAGGTGACGCCGAGCCGGCGGAAGGCGGCGGCGTACGCGTCGATCCAGGGCCGGTCGTAGAGGTGCGCGGCGTCCCGGGCGGCCACGAAGAGCCGTACGTCCTGATCGGGAGGGTGGTCCGCGAGCTCCTCCAGCAGGGCCCGCACGGGCGCCCAGCCGGTGCCGGCGGCTATGAAGGTGACGGGACGGTCCGCGCGGCGCAGGGTGAGCCGCCCGCCGGGGGTGCTGAGCCGCAGCGGCTCGCCGAGCTGGATCTCGCGGACCAGGGCGGTGCTGAGCCGGCCGCCCTCGATCCGGCTGACGTGCAGGTCGACGGTGTGGTCGGGGCGGGGCGCGTTGGCGAGGGAGTAGGTGCGCCAGACGGCCGGGACCCGGGGACTGCTCACGCTGACGTACTGTCCGGGCCGGTACGGGAGCGGCGTGCGGGGGGCCAGCGTCAGGACGCCGATGTCCTCCCCGTACTGGACGTGGCGCACGACCTCGGCGTCCCACCAGGGCGGGTCCTCGCTCGCGGCGGCGCCGGCCGTCATCGCTTCGGCCATCAGCTGGTAGGCCTCGGTCCAGGCCTTCTCGGTGCCGGGGGTCCAGGCCGTGCCGGAGGTCGCGGCGAGGGCGGCGAGGAGGCTGGCGCCGACGGCGGCGTAGTGCTCGGGGCCGACGAGGAACTTGCGGTGGTCGCGGCCCAGGTCGTGGAGATAGGGGAGGAGGCTGTCGTCCTCCAGGCGGGAGACGACGTGGGTGAGGGCGGCGAAGAGCCGGTCGCGCTGGCGCTCCATGTCCTCGGCGGAGGCCGGGAACAGCCGGCGGATCCCGGGGTTGTGCCAGAAGAGGTGGGAGTAGAAGAACTTGACCGCGTGCTCGGCCCGTCTCTCCACCACCGCGAAACTGCTCTTCAAGATCCTCACGTCCACAGGACCGAAGTAGGAATGTCCGACAAGCCGCCGTCAAGCGAGAGGCGATCTGCGGACAGCCGCGACGAAGCGTGCATAAGGGACGGCCCGTGGCGAGCCGGGATACCGTCGACGGGTGCACGAGCAGACCCCCGACACCCCGCCCGCCCCTGCCGTCCCGGCGGCGCCGACCCTCTTCGACTGGGAGTTCGCCACCGACCCCTACCCCGCCTACGCCTGGCTGCGCGAGCACTCCCCGGTGCACCGCGCCACGCTCCCCAGCGGGGTCGAGGCCTGGCTGGTGACCCGGTACGCGGACGCCCGCCAGGCCCTCGCCGACCAGCGGCTGAGCAAGAACCCGGCGCACCACGCGGAGCCGGCCCACGCCAAGGGCAAGACCGGGATCCCCGGGGAGCGCAAGGCGGAGCTGATGACCCACCTGCTCAACATCGACCCGCCGGACCACACCCGGCTGCGCCGGCTGGTGTCGAAGGCCTTCACCCCGCGCCGTGTCGCCGAGTTCACCCCGCGCGTGCAGGAGCTGACCGACCACCTCATCGATCAGTTCGCCGGGAAGGGGGAGGCGGACCTCATCCACGAGTTCGCCTTCCCGCTCCCCATCTACGCCATTTGCGAGATGCTCGGCGTACCGCGCGAGGACCAGGACGACTTCCGCGACTGGGCCGGGATGATGATCCGCCACGGCGGCGGCCCGCGCGGCGGGGTGGCCCGGTCGGTGAAGCGGATGCGCACCTATCTCGGGGAACTGATCCACCGCAAGCGGGACGATCTGGGCAATGACCTCATCTCCGACCTGATCCGGGCGAGCGACCACGGGGACCACCTGACGGAGGCCGAGGCCACCGCGATGGCCTTCATCCTCCTCTTCGCCGGCTTCGAGACGACCGTGAACCTCATCGGCAACGGCGTCCACTCCCTCTTCATGAACCCCGGCCAGCGCGCCCGCCTCCAGGACTCCCTCGCCGCGGGCGAGACGGCCCTGCTGGAGACCGGCATCGAGGAACTGCTGCGTTACGACGGGCCCGTGGAGCTGGCCACCTGGAGGTTCGCCACCCGGCCGCTGACCCTCGGCGGGCAGGAGATCGCCGTCGGCGACCCCGTGCTCGTCGTCCTCGCGGCGGCCGACCGCGACCCCGCCCGCTTCGCCGACCCGGACACCCTCGACCTCTCCCGGAGTGACAATCAGCACCTCGGCTACGGCCACGGGATCCACTACTGCCTCGGCGCTCCGCTCGCCCGCCTGGAGGGCCAGACGGCGCTCGCGACTTTGCTGAAGCGTCTGCCGGATCTGGAACTTGCCGTTCCCCCTACGGACCTGCGCTGGCGCGGCGGACTCATCATGCGGGGCCTGCGCACCCTCCCCGTCCGCTTCACAGTCCCGAACACCTGAGGCGCCCCCGAAGCGCGCGCACGGGCGTGGGGGGCGGGCCGCGGGGCGGCGGAACTGACCGGAATTCAGTCTTCGGCCGAACTTGTGACATCCGTTCGAAGGCGGCTAGGTTCTGCCGTTACCCCGCCGTTATACGAAAGGTGCAGGCTCATGCTTCCCGGGAACGGCCGCCACAGACGACCCCGTCAGGTCCCCGCCATCGTCGTCACCGCTGGAGTCACCGGCTCAGCGCTGGCCCTGCCGCTGCTCGCCGCCACGGGCGCGAGCGCGGCCGACACCGCGACGTGGGACAAGGTCGCCGACTGCGAGAGCGGCGGCACGTGGAGCGCCAACTCCGGCAGCGGAGCCTACGGCGGACTCCAGTTCACCCTGGAGCAGTGGAAGAACGCGGGCGGACTCGAGTACGCGGAGCGCCCCGACCTCGCGAGCCGCTCCCAGCAGATCGCGGTGGCCGAGCGGGTGCTGGAGTCCCAGGGCCCCGAGGCGTGGTCGCTGTGCTCCGCCTCGGCCGGGCTGACGAAGGGCGGCCCCAAGGCCGACGTGGACACGGGCACCTCCAAGACCCCCGGGCCCGTCGGCGCCGCCCCGGTCCGGCCCGACTTCTCGGTGCCCTCCACCGGCAAGGACAAGACCTCCACCGACTTCGGCGCGCCCACCCCGGCGCCCGGCGCCGCGAGCCCGAGCGTGCTGCCGGACTACCCGCTGGGAGCCATCAGCGGACTGCCCGTCATGCCCGAGCCGGACTACCCCGTGCCGCCCACCCCGACCACCGGCCCCACCGTCCCGCCCACCACCCCCGCGAACCCGGGCAACCAGGGCAACCAGAACGGTCAGGGCAACCAGGGCAACTCCAACAACCAGGGCAACCCGGCCAATCCGACCCCGTCCGGCACCCCCACCCCGTCGGGCACCCCGGCCGCCCCGGCCACCCCGGGTGCCACGCCCTCCCCTTCGTCCTCCGCCGCCACGCCCGAGGGCAACGGCAAGCACCGCGGCCCGGCCGCGCTCGAGGTGCCCGCGGCCCCTGGCACGGCGTCAGCCGCCGCCGCGGAGCCCTCGTACACGGTGAAGCCGGGCGACAGCCTGGCGGCCATCGCGGACGCCAACGGCCTCAAGGGCGGCTGGACCGCCCTCTACAAGGCCAACGAGCAGGTCATCGGCACGGACGCGGACCTCATCAAGCCCGGCCAGAACCTGGATCTAACCAAGAAATAGGGGTAGTTCGGGCACCCATTACGGGCTGAATGTCCGTTATCGGCAAGTGAGACATGCATCTCTTCCGGACAACTGGCGTGTCTCGTTCCGGAACTTCCGCAAACCCCGCTCCGACCTGCGCAAACGCGCTCTTGAGGAAGGCAAGTAGGCCGGTTTCTCCCCAAAATCACACGTTGAACATCGGGGAGAGACCTGTCTACCTTCTGAGTCGCCCGCCACCGTGGGCTCCTTCGACCGCATCGCCGAATCCTGCCGGCGGCCGGAGGGAACAGTCGTCGCGCAAGCGCCGTTGGCAGGAGCGGGGGAACCAAGGTAGGCGCCGGGAAAGGCCGTTGAGAGACGGCCCGCGTACCGGCTTGGGGTGAAGACGCGCAACTGCGCGGCCGGGCAACTCATCCGCCCGAACCCGACAGCTCACCTCGAAGGCGTCGGTGAGGAGAACTCCATGCTGCTTTCCGGCAAGGGCAAGCACCGCCGCGGCTCCAAGGCCGTCCGCATCGTCACGCTCGCCGGTGTCGCCGGTGTCGCCGTCGCCGCCCCGCTGATGGCCGCCGGTTCCGCGAGCGCCGCCACCGTCTCGGAGTGGGACAAGGTCGCCGCGTGCGAGTCCGGCGGCAACTGGTCCATCAACACCGGCAACGGTTACTACGGCGGCCTCCAGTTCTCCGCCTCCACGTGGGCCGCGTACGGCGGCAAGGCGTACGCCGCGCAGGCCAACCAGGCCACCAAGTCGCAGCAGATAGCCATCGCCGAGAAGGTCCTCAAGGGCCAGGGCAAGGGCGCCTGGCCGTCCTGCGGCGTCGGCCTGTCCAACTCCGCCTACAACGGCGGCGGCTCGACCACCACCCCGGCCAAGCCGAAGCCCGAGACCAAGCCCTCCAAGCCCGCCCCGGCGAAGCCCTCCACCCCGAAGGCCGACACCGAGACCAAGAGCACCGGCTCCGGCTCCGGCAACTGGACCCCGTCCAAGCCGTCGAAGCCGTCGACCCCGAAGGCCGAGACCCCGGCCACCGGCAACGGCTCGTACACGGTCAAGGAGGGCGACACCCTCGGCAGCATCGCCGACGCCAACGGCGTCAAGGGCGGCTGGGAGAAGCTCTTCGACCTGAACAAGGACATCGTCAAGGACGCGGACCTGATCTTCCCGGGTCAGAAGCTGAAGCTCAGCTGAATTCCCGCGTAACACCCGAGCAGTACCCCGGTACGGCCCGCGGCATCGACGCCCGGCGCGCATCCCCCCGCGCGCCGGGCGTCGTCGTGTCCGGCCGCACCGACGCATGTCCGGCCCCGATTTCCGGGGTCCTATGTCCTGGAAGACGGGTATTCGGCCCCTTTTTCGTCCCAGGACCCGGGCGGTCGGCTGGCCGACCGCCCGGAGCCGGTTAGGCTCTAGTCGGCGAGGCCGTCCCAGGCCCCACGCCACCGCACACCCAGCGTCACATCCCAGAAGGAGATGCTCGTGCCGTCCATCGACGTCGTCGTAGCCCGGGAAATCCTGGACTCCCGAGGCAACCCCACGGTCGAGGTCGAGGTGGGCCTCGACGACGGCAGCACCGGCCGTGCTGCCGTTCCGTCCGGCGCCTCCACCGGTGCCTTCGAGGCCATCGAGCTCCGTGACGGAGACCCCAACCGTTACATGGGCAAGGGCGTCGAGAAGGCCGTCCTCGCGGTCATCGAGCAGATCGGCCCGGAGCTCGTCGGTTACGACGCCACCGAGCAGCGCCTCATCGACCAGGCCATGTTCGACCTCGACGCCACCGACAACAAGGGCTCCCTCGGCGCCAACGCCATCCTCGGCGTCTCCCTCGCCGTCGCGCACGCCGCGTCCGAGGCCTCGGACCTCCCCCTCTTCCGCTACCTGGGCGGACCGAACGCGCACCTGCTGCCCGTTCCGATGATGAACATCCTCAACGGCGGGTCGCACGCCGACTCCAACGTGGACATCCAGGAGTTCATGATCGCCCCGATCGGCGCGGAGTCCTTCTCCGAGGCGCTGCGCTGGGGTGCCGAGGTCTACCACACCCTCAAGAAGGTCCTGCACACCAAGGGTCTGTCCACCGGCCTGGGCGACGAGGGCGGCTTCGCCCCGAACCTGGAGTCCAACCGCGCCGCGCTCGACCTCATCATCGAGGCCATCAAGCAGGCCGGCTACACCCCGGGCAAGGACATCGCGCTCGCGCTCGACGTCGCCGCGTCCGAGTTCTACAAGGACGGCAAGTACGAGTTCGAGGGCCAGTCCCGCTCGGCCGCCGAGATGACCGACTACTACGCCGAGCTCGTCGAGGCGTACCCGCTCGTCTCCATCGAGGACCCGCTGTTCGAGGACGACTGGGCCGGCTGGAAGACCATCACCGACCGCCTGGGCTCCAAGGTCCAGATCGTCGGCGACGACCTCTTCGTCACCAACCCCGAGCGCCTCGCCCGCGGTATCGAGGAGGGCTCCGCGAACGCCCTGCTCGTCAAGGTGAACCAGATCGGTTCGCTGACCGAGACCCTCGACGCCGTCGAGATGGCCCAGCGCAACGGCTTCAAGTGCATGATGTCCCACCGCTCCGGCGAGACCGAGGACGTCACCATCGCCGACCTCGCCGTCGCGGTGAACTGCGGCCAGATCAAGACCGGCGCCCCGGCCCGCTCGGACCGCGTCGCCAAGTACAACCAGCTGCTGCGCATCGAGGAGATCCTCGACGACGCCGCGGTGTACGCCGGGCGCAGCGCCTTCCCGCGCTTCAAGGGCTGAGTCCTCGCCTAGCCTCCCTACGTCCCCGCACCCGGTCCCGTACCGTGTGCGGGGACGTATTGCGTAGCGCGCGCACAAGGGGAGGCGGATCAATGGCCGGGAACCGGGATCGGTTCTCCACCTTCTCCACGGCGACCAGGCTCCGGCAGCTCGGCGAGCGGACCGCGGCCCACGTCTACCGCTCGCAGTCCCGTACCGCTCGCAGTCCCGCCGGGTCGTGCGCCGCAGCCGGCTCACCGGCCGGGCGGCGCTGCTGGTGCTCGTCCTCTGTACGCTGGTCGTCGCCCTCGCGTATCCGATGCGCCAGTACGTCTCCCAGCGCTCGGAGATCGCGGACCAGCAGCGGGCCGCCGCCACCGCGCGCAAGCGCCTGGAGCAGCTCCGCGACGAGAAGGCGCGCTGGCAGGACCCGGCCTACGCGGAACAGCAGGCGCGCCGGCACCTGCACTTCCTGCGCCCGGGGGAGATCGGCTACATCATGACCGACCCCGGGGCCGCGGCCGCGGAGCACCGCCGCGGCGGTCAGAGCGGATCCGACCGCCCCTGGTACTCCAACGTCTGGGACGGCGTCGACAAGGCCGACCGCCCCGGCGACTGACCCACCCATCACGACCGTCACGTACGCGGCGACCGCAACGACCGCCGCGTACGACCGAACGAAGAGACTTCCTCCAGGCATGCAGACGCCCCCGCCCCAGACCGACCGGACCGAGCCGACCGACGCCGACATCGAGGCGTTCGAGCAGCAGCTCGGCCGCCCTCCGCGCGGGCTGCGCGCCATCGCGCACCGCTGCCCCTGCGGCCAGCCGGACGTCGTCGAGACGGCCCCGCGCCTCCCCGACGGCACCCCCTTCCCCACGCTGTACTACCTCACCTGCCCGCGCGCGGCCTCCGCGATCGGCACGCTGGAGGCCAACGGCGTGATGAAGGAGATGCAGGCCCGCCTCGCCGAGGACCCGGAGCTCGCCGCCGCGTACCAGAAGGCGCACGAGGACTACATCCGGCGGCGCGACGCCATCGAGGTGCTCCAGGGCTTCCCGAGCGCCGGCGGCATGCCGGACCGGGTCAAGTGCCTGCACGTGCTCGTCGGGCACTCGCTGGCCGCCGGCCCCGGGGTGAACCCGTTCGGCGACGAGGCCCTGGCGATGCTGCCGGAGTGGTGGGCCAAGGGCCCCTGCGTCACCCCGTGCGGCGGGAAGGCGGAGGAGGAGAAGGCGGCGGAAGAGGAGCCGAAGGGGGAGTCCGCATGACCCGGGTCGCCGGCATCGACTGCGGTACGAACTCCATCCGCCTCCTGGTCGCCGACTGCGACCCGGCCACCGGTGAGCTGGTCGAGCTCGACCGCCGGATGACCATCGTCCGGCTCGGCCAGGGCGTGGACAAGACCGGCCGACTGGCCCCGGAGGCGCTGGAGCGCACCTTCGCGGCCTGCCGCGAGTACGCCGCGGTGATCAAGGAGCTGGGCGCCGAGCGGATCCGTTTCGTGGCCACCTCGGCCTCGCGCGACGCGGAGAACCGCGAGGACTTCGTACGGGGCGTCCTGGACATCCTGGGCGTGGAGCCCGAGGTGATCTCCGGGGACCAGGAGGCGGAGTTCTCCTTCACCGGCGCCACCAAGGAGCTCACCGGCACCGCGCACCTGGAGCGGCCGTTCCTGGTCGTGGACATCGGCGGCGGCTCGACCGAGTTCGTCGTGGGCGAGGAGCACGTGGAGGCCGCCCGCTCGGTCGACGTGGGCTGCGTCCGGATGACCGAGCGCCACCTGGTGGTGGACGGCGAGGTCACCGACCCGCCGACCGCGGAGCAGATCGCCGCCATGCGCGCCGACATCGAGGCGGCCCTGGACCTGGCCGCCGAGACGGTCCCGCTGGAGCGGGCCCGCACCCTGGTGGGCCTGGCGGGTTCGGTGACCACGGTCGCCGCGATCGCCCTGGACCTGCCGGAGTACCGCTCCGAGCGCATCCACCACTCCCGGATCTCCTACGAGCAGGTCCGCGAGATCAGCGGCCGCATGCTGACGGCCACCCACGCCGAGCGCTCGGCGATCCCGGTCATGCACCCGGGCCGGGTGGACGTGATCGGCGCGGGCGCCCTCGTCCTCCTCGCGATCATGGAGCGCACCGGGGCCGCCGAGGTCGTGGTCTCCGAGCACGACATCCTGGACGGCATCGCCTGGTCCGTGGCCTGACCGGCCGGCCAGTGAGGGTGTACGAGGGGGCGTCCGGTTCTGGGCGCCCCCTCGAGCCGTTCGAGGGCGTTCCTGCGGTGGCCGTCTTGCGGTGCTGTGGCGCGAATATCGTGTTCCGCCCGATGAGTGGCTGGTGGGGCGGGTGAGCACGCCCGGTGCGGGAGCTGGGTGAGGGCAGTGCGAGGGCAGTGCGGGGCTCCCGGGAGGCCGAAAAGGCCCTCCTGCGCACCAAGTTCGTGAAGTTCTTCACAAGGAAAAAGCGCCCCCCGGGTCAACAAGAGGGTCGTTCGAGGGGTTCTTGAGGGTCGCAGGGCCGTTTCAGCACCTGTTTGTGCGATGCGCGGGTGCTGCGGGTTTCGTATCAGAGGTATGGACGAAACCCAGTGGTCCAGTCCGGTTGGGGCCCTGGAGGCCAGTTCAGGGCGGGTGAACAACGAATCCCGTTACCCTCTGGTTCCCGTTGCGCGCCATGATCTGGGTCACGCGGGGCGCGCAGTGTAGCAGAGGTCTCCCAGCTCCTTGTGAAGGGGCTCACGAGCATCACCCCTTGGGGTGCTGGATACTCATCTCATGAGCACCACGGAGCGTCCCAGGATCCTCGTTGTAGGAGGTGGGTACGTAGGCCTGTACGCAGCCAAGCGCATCATGAAGAAGATGCGCTACGGCGAGGCGACCGTCACGGTCGTCGACCCGCGCTCGTACATGACCTACCAGCCCTTCCTCCCCGAAGTGGCCGCAGGCAGCATCTCGCCTCGGCACGTCGTCGTCCCGCTGCGACGCGTGCTGCCCAAGGCTGAGGTTCTCACCGGCCGGGTCACCACCATCGACCAGGACCGCAAGGTCGCCGTCGTCACGCCGCTGGTCGGCGAGGCGTACGAGCTGCCCTTCGACTACCTGGTGATCGCGCTCGGCGCCGTCTCGCGCACCTTCCCGATCCCCGGCCTGGCCGAACAGGGCATCGGCATGAAGGGCGTCGAGGAGGGCATCGGCCTGCGCAACCACGTCCTCGAGCAGCTCGACAAGGCGGAGTCCACGACGGACGAGAACGTCCGCCGCAAGGCCCTCACCTTCGTCTTCGTCGGCGGCGGCTTCGCCGGCGCCGAGACGATCGGCGAGGTCGAGGACATGGCCCGCGACGCCGCGAAGTACTACTCCACGATCAAGCGCGAGGACATGCGCTTCATCCTGGTCGACGCGGCCGACAAGATCCTTCCCGAGGTCGGGCCCAAGCTCGGCACCTGGGGCAAGGAGCACCTCGAGTCGCGCGGCATCGAGATCTACCTCAACACCTCCATGGACTCCTGCGTGGACGGCCACGTGGTGCTGAAGAACGGCCTTGAGGTCGACTCCAACACCATCGTGTGGACCGCGGGCGTCAAGCCGAACCCGGCGCTGGCCCGCTACGGCCTGCCGCTCGGCCCGCGCGGCCACGTGGACACCGCCCCGACCCTCCAGGTCCAGGGCACCGACTACATCTGGGCCGCCGGCGACAACGCCCAGGTCCCGGACGTCGCCTCCCGCAAGGCCGGCGTCGAGAACGCCTGGTGCCCGCCGAACGCCCAGCACGCGCTGCGCCAGGCCAAGGTCCTCGGCGACAACGTGGTCTCCGGCATGCGGGGCTTCCCGCAGAAGGAGTACGAGCACTCCAACAAGGGTGCGGTGGCGGGCCTCGGCCTCCACAAGGGCGTGGCGATGATCGTCATGGGCAAGATGAAGATCAAGCTCAAGGGCCGTCTCGCCTGGTACATGCACCGTGGCTACCACGGCATGGCCATGCCGACCTGGAACCGCAAGATCCGCGTCTTCGCGGACTGGACCCTCGGCATGTTCCTCAAGCGTGAGGTCGTCGCCCTCGGCGCCCTGGAGACCCCGCGCGAGGAGTTCTACGAGGCCGCCAAGCCGGCGCCGGCCCCGGCCGCCGCCGCTGCACCGGCCCAGAAGGCCAAGGCCTCCTGACCCGGAGCACGGTGCCGGTTCCCTGAGCCGGTTCCGCGAGCCGGTTCACCGAGCACGACCCCGAAGGGGCCGCCCGCCATCCGTGGTGCGGGCGGCCCCTTCGGCGTACCCCGGCGCACGGCCGGGTCAAGGTACGCTCAAGGTGCGGTCCAGGTGTGATTCGGCGGCGAATGCCCCCGATGCGTCGTGGGTAGCGGGTTCTCGGAACACCTTGGAGGTGCCTCGATGACCGACGCCGCGCCGCGGCTGGCAGCCCTTGCCGAAACCCTGCTGGGCGCCCCCCTGCCCATCCGCATACGTGCCTGGGACGGCAGCGAGGCCGGCCCCGCCGCCGGCCCCGCGCTGGTGCTGGGCAGCCGGCGCGCCCTGCGCCACATGCTGTGGAAGCCGGGCGAACTGGGGCTCGCCCGTGCCTGGGTCGCCGGCGACATCACCGTCGACGGCGACCTGTTCGACGCGCTGGACAAGGTCGCCGGCCTGGTCTGGGAGCGCGAGCACCCCGCCGCGCCCGTCTCCGCCCGCCGCTCCCGCAGTGGCCTGGCCAAGCTCGCCGCGCTGCGCCCGCACCTGCCCGCGCGCGCCTCGGGCGCCGCCGGCACGGCCGCCCTGCTGCGCGACCCGGCGACCCGCGCCGCCGTACGCGAGCTCGTGGCCCTCGCCCGCCCGTGGACCCGGCCCGCGCCGCCGCCGGAGGAGGCCGTGCGCCAGGGCGGCATCATCCACTCCAAGAGCCGCGACCGGCACGCCATCAGCCACCACTACGACGTGGGCAACGAGTTCTACGAGCACGTCCTCGGCCCCTCGATGGTGTACTCCTGCGCCTACTGGACCGAGGACGGCACCCTGGAGGAGGCCCAGCGCGACAAGCTGGACCTGGTCTGCCGCAAGCTCGCCCTGACGCCCGGCCAGCGGCTCCTGGACGTCGGCTGCGGCTGGGGCTCCATGGCCCTGCACGCCGCCCGCGAGTACGGGGTCCAGGTCACCGGCATCACCCTCTCCACCGAGCAGGCCGCCTACGCCCGCAAGCGGATCGCCGACGAGGGCCTGACCGACCGGATCGAGATCCGCGTCCAGGACTACCGGGACGTCAAGGACGGCCCGTACGACGCGATTTCCTCGATCGGCATGGCCGAGCACGTAGGCTCCGAGCGCTACCGCGAGTACGCCGGGATCCTGCACGGACTGCTGGCCCCCGGCGGGCGGCTGCTCAACCACCAGATCGGCCGGCCGCCGGAGCCCGACGAAGCGGCGTACGAGATCGACGAATTCATCGACGCCTACGTCTTCCCCGACGGGGAGCTCTCCCCGGTCGGCTCCACCGTCGGCGAGCTGGAGAAGGCCGGTTTCGAGGTCCGCGACGTGGAGGCGCTGCGCGAGCACTACGCGCTGACCCTGCGGGCCTGGGTGGCGCGGTTGGAGGAGCACTGGGACGAGGCCGTACGGCTCACCTCGCCCGGCCGGGCGCGGGTCTGGCTGCTCTACATGGCGGCCTCGGCCCTGGGCTTCGAGCACGCCCGCCTCGGTGTCAACCAGATCCTGGCCGTGAAGCCGGGCGGCCGCGGCCTCTCGGGGATGCCGCTGCGCTCCCGGGTCTGGGGCGCCGCGTAGCCCCGTACGCACACCGCGCGGAAGGGCCCCGGGGCGTGTCGCCCCGGGGCCCTTCACCGTCCCGTCCCCGCGCCGGGCTACTCGGTCTTGATGGCGGTCAGCATGTTGAGCCGGGCGGCGCTGCGGGCCGGCCACATGGCGGCCAGGACGCCCACGACGGCGGCCAGCAGGAGGAAGATCCCGAGCCGGCCGTAGGGGAGGACCAGCTCGTAGTTGGGCACCGCCTTGGTGAGGGTGGTGCCGACGGCCCAGGCCAGGAAGAGGCCGATGCCCATGCCGAGGACCGCGCCGAAGAGCGAGATCACCACGGACTCCAGGCGGATCATGTTCTTGACCCGGGCCCGGTCGAGGCCGATCGCCCGCAGCATGCCGATCTCCTGGGTCCGCTCGAAGACGGACATCGCCAGGGTGTTGACCACGCCGAGCACCGAGATGATCAGCGCCATGCCGAGCAGGCCGTACATGATGTTCAGCATCGTGTTGATGATGCCGCCCATCTCGTTGCGCATGTCCTGCCGGTCGGCGACGGTCATCGCCGGGTTCTTGCCGAGGGCGTCGATGACGGCCTGCTGGCCGGCCTTCGAGTCGCCGGCGGTGGTGTTGACGTAGACCTCGCGGACGTACTGCTGGTCGGTGTGCGCGCCGAGGACCTTGTTGTCGAGGACGTACGGGGACAGCAGGCCTTCGAGGTCCTTGTAGACGGCGCCGATCTTCAGGGCGCTCTTCTGGCCGTCCTCGAACTGGACCTGGAGGGTGGAGCCGACGGTGAGGTTCTGCTTCTTCGCGGTGCTCTCGGCGACGGCGGCCTCGCCCTTGCCGAGGGCGGCCAGCGAGCCGGCCGTGACGTCGATGTTGAGCAGTTCGCCGATGGTGGCCGGGTTGACGCCGGAGGCCGAGCGGAAGCTGTCGCCGACCTTGAAGTAGCCGTCGGCCTGCGGGGAGACCGCCTTGATGCCGGGGGCCTTGGCCAGGGTGTCGGCCACGGACTTGTCCAGGCCGCCGATGCCGCCGGCCATGGAGACCTTGTAGTCGGCCTTCAGCTTGTCGGTGCTCATCCGGTCGACGGCGGTGCCCATGGTGACGCCGAGGACCGACAGGGTGGTGACCAGGGTCAGGCCGATGGCCAGGGAGGCGGCGGTGACGGCGGTACGGCGCGGGTTGCGCACGGCGTTCTGCGCGGCCAGCTTGCCGGGGACGCCGAACACCTTGTGCAGCAGCGGGCGGACGGCGCCGATGACCGGCCGGGACAGCAGCGGCAGCAGGACGATCATGCCGATGAGCATCAGGCCGGCGCCGCCGCCGATGACCATGCGGCCGTCGCCGCCCATGGACACGCCGAGGAAGACGACGCCGATGCCCGCGAGGCTGATCAGCGAGCCGAGGACGTTGCGCACGACCAGGGACTTCGCGGTGGCCGGGAGGTGGGCGCTGCCCATGGCGGCGACGGGGGCGATCCGCCCGGTGCGCCAGGCCGGCAGCAGGGCGGCGAGGGTGGTGACGACGACGCCGATGAGCAGGGCGGCGACGATCGTGCCCGGGGCGATCACGAGGTCCCCGGCGGGAAGC
>NZ_JZWV01000319.1 GCF_000966975.1 Streptomyces katrae
AGATGTGTATAAGAGACAGGCGCCGATGGAGCCCATCAGGGAGCGCATGCCGACCGCCAGGCCGATGCCGGCGGCCAGGCCGATCGCGGCGGAGGTGGCGCCGATGACCAGGGCCTCGGCGAGGACCGAGCGCATCACCTGGCCGCGCTTGGCGCCGACGGCGCGCAGCAGGGCCAGTTCCTTGGTGCGCTGCGCGACCAGCATGGTGAAGGTGTTGTAGATGAGGAAGACGCCGACGAAGAGGGAGATGCCGGCGAAGGCGAGCAGCATGGTGCTGAAGCTGCTCATCTGCTTCTCGATGTCCTTGGCCTGCTTGGCGGCGAGTTCCTTGCCGGTCTGGGCCTTGGCGTGCTTGGCGTCGATCAGCGGCTTGATGTCGGCGAGCAGCTTGTCGGCGGAGGTGCCGGCCTTGGCGGCGACGGCGAGCTCGTCGTAGTAGCCGGGCTGGAGGTAGAGCTCCTGGGCGACCTTGGTGTCGAACAGGACCAGGCTGCCGCCGGCGTTGACGGCGCCGTCCTCGGTGGTGAAGACGCCGGTGAGGGTGAACTCCCTGACCGGGCCGTTGGTGGCGACGCGGACCTTGTCGCCGGTCTTGTAACCGCCCTTGGCGGCGGACTCCTTGTCGAGGGCGATCTGGTCGTCCTTGGCGGGGCCGGTGCCGTCGGTGAAGGTGTAGCGGGGGTCCTTGCCGTCCTTGACGGGGGCGTAGTTGGAGCCCTTGTTGGCCCAGCCGGAGCCGATCAGCCTGCCGTTCTCGTCGCCGACGCCGGCGAAGCCGGAGACCCGGCCGGAGACGGAGTCGACGCCGCCCAGGGCCTTGACCTTCTCCAGGGTCTGCTGGCTGATGCCGGGCTCGCCCTGCTTCTGGCCGTCCTCGTCGCGGGAGGGGCCCCACGAGGTGACGGAGACGGCTATGCCGTCGTAGCTCTTGGCGGACTGGCCGGAGAGGGCCTTGCCGAGGGTGTCGGTGAAGACGAGGGTGCCGGATACGAAGGCGACGCCGAGGGTGACGGCGAGGACCGTCATCAGCAGCCTGGCCTTGTGCGCGAGGACGTTGCGCAGGGCGGTACGGAACATGGGGTTATCAGTCCTGGGCTGGAAGTCTGTTCGTGGCTTCGGTGATCAGTGACCGATCAGCTGGTGCGGCCCTTGGCGTCGAAGGCCTTCATCCGGTCGAGCACGCCGTCCGCGGTGGGCGCGTACATCTCGTCGACGATGCGGCCGTCGGCGAGGAAGATCACGCGGTCCGCGTAGGAGGCGGCGACCGCGTCGTGGGTGACCATCACGACGGTCTGGCCGAGCTCGCGCACCGAGTTGCGCAGGAAGCCGAGGACCTCGGCGCCGGAGCGGGAGTCGAGGTTTCCGGTGGGCTCGTCGCCGAAGATGATCTCGGGGCGGGCGGCCAGGGCGCGGGCCACGGCCACGCGCTGCTGCTGGCCGCCGGACAGCTCGGGTGGGGCGGTGGGAGAGGCGGCCGGAGAGGCCGACCATGTTCACCACGGTGTCCAGCCACTGCTTGTCGGCCTTGCGGCCGGCGATGTCCATGGGGAGGGTGATGTTCTCCAGGGCGGTCAGGGTCGGCAGCAGGTTGAACGCCTGGAAGATGAAGCCGATCTTGTCGCGGCGCAGCTGGGTCAGCTGCTTGTCCTTGAGGCTGCCGAGCTCGGTGTCGCCGATGCGGACCGAGCCGCTGGAGAAGGTGTCCAGGCCGGCGACGCAGTGCATCAGCGTGGACTTGCCGGAGCCGGAGGGGCCCATGATCGCGGTGAACTGGCCCCGGCCGAAGTCCACGGAGACGTTGTCCAGCGCGACCACCTGGGTCTCGCCCTGGCCGTACACCTTCGAGAGCTGCGTGGCACGGGCGGCCACGGCCTGGGTGGTGTGCTGCGGGGCGTAGTTCATGGCGGTCACGGGGACTCCTGTCGAGCGGGTCTGCTGCGCGGTGGCGGGACCCTTCCATCCTCACCGCGGCCCTGCCCGCGGGGGATCAGCCGCGGTGCCCGTTCGACGGTCCACTCGAGTCTGACCAGGGGCGCGGTCGTCTCCTCCTCTGGTATGACGGGGGCCCTGAGCGCGCGCCGGGGCGGAGGGGTGGCCCGGGGTGGCGCGGGGCGGCGAAATCACGTCATTTGCGGGGCGGGGCGGAGTGTCTCCTTCAGCGCTGCCGACCGTGACTTATCGGTCCTGACGCCCACTCAATCGCCAATAAAATCAGACAACATCGGATAGACGGGCCTCTGGCCGACGGGGCGTTCCGGATAGGCTCACCGCAGCGTTCAAGGCTTTTACCACGGGGCCCGCTGCGCCCTGCCCGGATGGTGGAATGCAGACACGGCGAGCTTAAACCTCGCTGGCCCTCGGGCCGTGCCGGTTCAAGTCCGGCTCCGGGCACTCCCGCGGCTCCGCCGCAGCCCCGCACGCCGTTCCCGGGGCGCCCCCGGATATCCCCCGGCGGTCCGCCGTGCCTTCTTCTAAGATCCTCCTCCAGCAGTAGGGTGCTTTTTTTGCGAACGCATTACCCTTGACGCTAAGGCCGCGCAGCGTGGCCATGGAGGAGATGAGATGAGGAGCAGTAACCCGGTCTTCTCGCGACGGGGGTTCAGCCGCGACAACGGCGGCTACGCGGGCTTCGACGCGCAGTACGCGCAGGCCGGGACCGCGACGAACCCGTACGCGACGAATCCTTACGCCATCGACCCCACCACGGGCATGCCGGCCGCGCCGGCCCGCGGCGCCGCGATGACCATCGACGACGTCGTGAGCCGTACGGCCATGACGCTCGGCGTCCTGATCGTCACCTCGGTGGTGGCCTGGCTCGCCCTGCCGGTCGACCCGGCGAACCTCGGCAAGTCGTACATGATCGGTGTGGGCGCGGCGCTCGTCGCCTTCGTCCTCGCGATGGTCCAGAGCTTCAAGCGCAAGCCGTCCCCGGGCCTCATCCTGGCCTACGCGGCGTTCGAGGGCTTCTTCCTCGGCGTCATCTCCGCGGCGACCAGCTACTACCTCAGCGCCGGCGTGGTCATCCAGGCCGTGCTCGGCACGATGTGCGTCTTCGCCGCCGTGCTCGTCGCGTACAAGATGCGCTGGATCCGCGTCACGCGCCGCTTCACCGGCTTCGTGATGGCCGCGGCCCTCGGCTTCGTCCTGCTGATGCTGGCGAACTCGCTGTTCATGCTGTTCGGCGGCGGTGACGGCCTCGGCTTCCGCAGCGGTCCGCTCGGCATCGTCTTCGGCATCGTGGGCGTGGTCCTGGGCGCCTGCTTCCTCGCCATGGACTTCAAGCAGGTCGAGGACGGCGTCACCTACGGCGCCCCGCGCGAGGAGGCCTGGCTGGCCGCCTTCGGCCTCACCATGACCCTGGTGTGGATCTACCTGGAGCTGCTGCGCCTGTTCCAGATCCTCTCCGGCGACGACTAGTCGTACCGGCAGCCGCCGGCTCTCGGCGGTACGGGGAAGGCCCCGCGAGCGACGCTCGCGGGGCCTTCCCGCATCTCGGGGGTCTACAGGGGCAGGGGGGCCTGGGTTCAGCCGAACCGGCGGGCCGCTCTGCGCAGCCCGTACTCGTGGACGATCGCCTTCGCCTGGCCGTGCGACAGCTCGTGCGCGCCGAGCAGCCAGTTGACCTTCTCCTCGAACCGGAGGAGGGAGGGGCCCTCGTCGACGGTCCGGAGCCAGTCGGAGATCTCACGACCGGTGGTCTGGGGGATTCTGTCGATCATGTTGCGGTGGGTCTGCTCGGAGAACTCAACGGACATGGGCGCCTCCGGGGGTATCGCCGTGCTGTTCTCTTCACTGCACCGTGCCGGAGAGTTCGCCCGTTGGCAATGGTGCCGGACCGGCGCGTAAGGTCGGCCGGGTGCTCGATACCTCGCCCCTGACCGCCGCCGTGGAACGTTTCGCCGACCGGCTGCGGGCCGCCCCGCAGAGCCGGCTCCAGCGCGGAGCCGCCGCCGAGGCCCTGGAGCTGGCCCGTGAGCTGTCCCTGCGGGCACAGCGGCTGGAGGACCCCTCGGGGGCGGCTCCGGCGCGCGTGATGCCCGACGAGGGGGTGTTCGTCGTCGGGGACCAGCTGGCGGTGGCCGGGCTGGACCTGGCCGAGGCCCTGCGCGCCGCCCGCGGCACCGGAACCGGCCCGGACGGCGCGAAGGCCCCGTCCGAGATGCTGGACGAGGCCGTGGCGCTGGTGGAGCGGGCGGAAGTCAGAGCGATGCGATGACGCGGTCCGCGAGGATGTAGACGTTGCTGTCCGGGTCCTCGGCGTCCCCGCAGGAGAAGGTCAGCGCGTAGGCGCCGGAGATGCCCGAGCCGCCCAGCAGGACCGGGGCCGTACCCGAGCGCAGGGCCTCGGCCAGGCGCTCCGCCGTCTCCCGGTGGCCCGGGGTCATGCACAGGGTGGTGCCGTCCGTGAAGACGTACACGTCGAGGGTGCCCAGCGGGCCCGGGCGGACGTCCGCGAGGGCCGTACGGGCCTCCGCGAGCTCCTCCAGGCGGCTGACGGTGCGCTCGTGGTCCGCGCCGGGATGCGGCTGGACCGGAACGAAGTCGGGGTGCGAGGGGTGGCGCCGGCGGGCCGCGGCCAGCTCGGCCGAATCCTCCGGGTACTCGTCCGCGAGGTCGTCGCCCAGGACCGGCTCCAGGCCGACCAGGTCCGCCTGCCGGGGCAGGAAGACGGGGCCGTCCTCGCCCAGCCCGGGCAGCCCGCCCAGCAGGGAGGGGGCGTCGGCGGCGTCGCGGGCCTCCTGCGCGGCCCAGAACGCCCGCGCCTCGGCCAGCTCGCGCTCGCGCTCCTCGGCGAGGGCGGCGGCCACGGCGGCTCGTATCTCGGCGGCGGGGGACTCGACGGCGCTGCGGGCGTGCGGAACGCTCGCGCCGCGGGCGTGGGCCGGCAGGGCGAGCTCATCGCGCAGGGCCGACACCTGCTTACGCAGTCCGTGTACGGCGTGCAGCGCAGCAGCGCCCACGGCCGTGGCAGCGGCCGTGGTCAGCAGCAGGGCAAGAGGCATGGCGCTCACTGACTAACTCCTGGTTGATTCGATCCCCCGACTTCCTACATCAGCTTGTCCCGTGCTGGGAATGGCGTGCAGTGCATTACGTCATGAAATGGACAGGTCTTTCGTCCTGGAGGCCCTAGGGGGATGACGTCTGACCTGGGCAAATACCGATCCCCCAGGACAAAGGTCACATCCTGGGGGAGATTCGGTCACAGGTCGGCCGCGACGGGATTAGACCTGATGTCAGTACACCGCATGGATCTAGAGGATCCCTTGCGGGAGCTGGGGGCCCGGCTGGAGCGGTATCGGACCCCTCACTCTGCGCGCTGTGGCCCGCGTCTCAGCTGAGGCGCTCGATCACCATCGCCATGCCCTGGCCGCCGCCGACGCACATGGTCTCCAGGCCGAACTGCTTGTCGTGGAACTGGAGGCTGTTGATCAGGGTGCCGGTGATCCGGGCACCGGTCATCCCGAACGGGTGACCGACGGCGATGGCCCCGCCGTTGACGTTCAGCTTCTCCAGGGGGATCTCCAGGTCCCGGTAGGACGGGATGACCTGCGCGGCGAACGCCTCGTTGATCTCGAACAGGTCGATGTCGCCGACCGTCAGCCCGGCCCGCTTCAGCGCCTGCTTCGAGGCCTCGACCGGACCCAGGCCCATGATCTCGGGGGACAGGGCGGTCACACCGGTGGACACGATGCGGGCCAGCGGGGTCAGGCCCAGCTCCCGCGCCTTCGTGTCGCTCATGATGACGAGCGCGGCGGCGCCGTCGTTCAGCGGGCAGCAGTTGCCGGCCGTGACCAGGCCGTCGGGACGGAAGACCGGCTTGAGGCCCTCGACGCCCTCCAGGGTGACGCCGGCGCGCGGACCGTCGTCCTTGCTGACGACCGTGCCGTCCGGGGTGGTGACCGGGGTGATCTCGCGGGCCCAGAAGCCGTTCTTGATGGCCTCCTCGGCGAGGTTCTGCGAGCGCACGCCGAACTCGTCCATGTCCCGGCGGGTCACGCCCTTGAGGCGGGCCAGGTTCTCGGCGGTCTGACCCATGGCGATGTAGGCGTCCGGGACCAGGCCGTCCTCGCGCGGGTCGTGCCAGTCGCTGCCCTCGCTCTGCGCGACGGCGGCCGTACGGGCCTCGGCGTCGGCGAACAGCGGATTGTGGGTGCCGGGCAGGCCGTCGGAGGAGCCGTTGACGAAGCGCGACACCGTCTCGACACCGGCCGAGATGAAGACGTCGCCCTCGCCGGCCTTGATGGCGTGCAGCGCCATGCGGGAGGTCTGGAGGGAGGAGGAGCAGTAACGGGTGATCGTGGTGCCGGGCAGGTAGTCCATGCCCATCTGCACGGCGACGATACGGGCCAGGTTGTGGCCCTGCTCCCCGCCGGGCAGACCGCAGCCGAGCATCAGGTCGTCGATCTGGCGCGGGTCCAGCTCGGGGATCTTGGCCAGGGCGGCCTGGATGATCGTCGCGGTCAGGTCGTCCGGCCGGACGTCCTTCAGGGACCCCTTGCCGGCGCGCCCGATGGGGGAGCGGGCGGTGGAAACGATGACGGCTTCGGGCATCGGGACTCCAAGGGGTGTGCGTGCGTCGTTGCGGGACCGCAAGCGAAGTTACCGCCCCGTACGGTCGAGGTCACCGGGGCGGTGGTGTGATGCCCGTCGCTCCGGGCGGCCCACCGGCCCCCGGCGGGGCAGTGACCCGCCGGCGGGGCTGGAGGCAGGGTAGGGGACTGACGGGATGGCGCCAGGCACCGGCACCCCCTCAGGACGCCGACGGTGCCGCCGGTTCCGGCACCGGCTCCGCCGGGAGGCGCCGGCGGCGGCGGTGTTTCAGGAGGGCCCACGGGCCCCGGGCCGCCGTGACCTCGGTGCCCGGTTCGCCCGCCGCCGCCGAGGCGGCCTTGGCCACCGGGAGCATGTCCTCGTTGCGGGAGACGTCCAGGCGGTCCGACTCCGGCCACACGCCCAGCGCCGCGCACAGGGTCGGCAGGACGGCCATCGCCGCCGTGGCGTAGCCCTCCGCCGACGGGTGGTACGAGTCCGGGCCGAACATCTCGCGGGGGTTCGCCGCGAACTCCGGGCCCAGCATGTCCCCCATCGAGACCGTCCGCGCCCCCAGCGCGACCACCCCGATGGTCTGCGCGGCGGCCAGCTGCCGCGACACCCGCCGGGCCATCCACCGCAGCGGCTGGTACACCGGCTCGATCGTGCCCAGGTCGGGACAGGTGCCGACCACCACCTCCGACCCCGCCAGCCGCAGCCGCCGCACGGCGGCCGTCAGCAGCCGCACCGACTGCGTCAGCGGCATCCGCCGGGTCACGTCGTTCGCCCCGATGATGACCACGGACACGTCCGGCGCCGGCCCGTCCCCGTCCAGCAGCAGCGACACCTGACGGTCCAGGTCGTCCGACATCGCCCCCGACAGCGCCACGTTCCGCAGCTCCACCGGCCGCTCCGCCACCGCCGCCAGCCCGGACGCCAGCAGCGCCCCCGGGGTCTGGCGGGCCCGGCGCACGCCCAGGCCGGCCGCCGTCGAGTCGCCCAGCATCGCCATCCGCAGCGGCCCCGGGCTCAGCTCCGGCCCGCCGAACTCGCTCCCGTACAGGCCGTCCGCGCGCGGCGGATCCGGCAGGCCCGTCCCCACCGTCCGCTTGGCGAACTGCACCTCCGCCAGCACCAGCCCCACCGCGGCCACCCCGACCAGCCCGAGTCCGCCCCCGCCGTACGCTGCCCCCGCCGCGATCCGGCGGGCCGTTCTCGCTCTGGACACCTCTCAGGCCACCTCCTCGGTCGTGTTGACCTTCCTGCCCCGTACTGCCGGTCGGCCAATCCCTTTCCGCATACTCTGGCCGGACCTCCCGGAGAACCCGTGGAGTCCCCTTCTTGGAGAACATGGTGCAATTCCACGACTCGATGATCAGCCTCGTCGGCAACACCCCGCTGGTGAAGCTCAACCGCGTGACCGAAGGCCTGCAGGCCACCGTGCTTGCCAAGGTCGAGTACTTCAACCCCGGCGGTTCCGTGAAGGACCGGATCGCCGTCCGGATGATCGAGGCCGCCGAGCAGAGCGGTGCCCTCAAGCCGGGCGGCACCATCGTGGAGCCGACCAGCGGCAACACGGGCGTCGGACTCGCGATCGTGGCCCAGCAGAAGGGCTACAAGTGCATCTTCGTCTGCCCTGACAAGGTGTCCCTCGACAAGATCAACGTGCTGCGCGCGTACGGCGCCGAGGTCGTGGTCTGCCCGACCGCCGTCGACCCCGAGCACCCGGACTCGTACTACAACGTCTCCGACCGCCTGGTCCGCGAGACCCCGGGCGCCTGGAAGCCGGACCAGTACAGCAACCCGAACAACCCCCGTTCGCACTACGAGACCACCGGTCCCGAGCTGTGGGAGCAGACGGACGGGAAGATCACGCACTTCGTGGCGGGCGTCGGCACCGGCGGCACGATCTCCGGCACCGGCAACTACCTCAAGGAGGTGTCCGGTGGGAAGGTCAAGGTCATCGGCGCCGACCCGGAGGGCTCCGTCTACTCCGGCGGCAGCGGCCGCCCGTACCTCGTCGAGGGTGTCGGCGAGGACTTCTGGCCCACCGCCTACGACCCGAACGTGACCGACGAGATCATCGCGGTGTCCGACAAGGACTCCTTCCAGATGACCCGCCGGCTCGCCAAGGAAGAGGGCCTGCTGGTCGGCGGCTCCTGCGGCATGGCGGTCGTCGCCGCGCTGCGCGCCGCCGAGGGGCTGGGACCGGACGACGTGGTCGTCGTCCTGCTGCCGGACAGCGGCCGCGGCTACCTCAGCAAGATCTTCTCGGACGAGTGGATGGCCGGTCACGGCTTCCTCGAGGAGGCCGGTCCGGCCGCGCGCATCGGGGACGTCCTCGCGGACAAGGAGGGCGGCATCCCGTCGCTCGTCCACATGCACCCCGAGGAGACGGTCGGTCAGGCGATCGAGGTCCTGCGCGAGTACGGCGTCTCGCAGATGCCGATCGTCAAGCCGGGCGCGGGTCACCCGGACGTGATGGCCGCCGAGGTCATCGGCTCGGTCGTGGAGAAGGAACTGCTGGCGGCGCTGTTCGCGCAGCGGGCCTCGCTCGGCGACCCGCTGGAGAAGCACATGAGCGCGCCGCTGCCGCAGGTGGGTTCCGGTGAGCCGGTGTCCGAACTGATGGCCGTGCTCGGTGAGGCGGACGCGGCGATCGTACTGGTCGAGGGCAAGCCGACCGGTGTGGTGAGCCGTCAGGACCTGCTGGCCTTCCTGGCGAAGACCGCGAAGTAGCGCTCGCCCTCGCACGAGGGAGGGGGCGGAGCAGGGGCCGGGGTCCGTTCCCGGCCCTTGGCGCAAACGGTACGGCCCCGACACATGGCGGCAGCGTCCGCTTAACACGGCACCGGCACAGTGGTCTTGTCGGCGGGGCCGTCCGGGAGACCGGGGCCGGGCCTGGCCGACGCCATGTGCGGCGTCAGCGCGTTTCCGGAGCGGCTCCCGGAGCGGGCCGGCGCCCCAGGACGCGGACAGCCCCTGACCCGGCCCGTGTCCCCGGCCGGGGCCGCCGTCGTCCCGCCCTCCGGGCCAGCCCCGGGGGTACGGCGGCCCCGCCGGCTTTTCCGGCCCCCTCCGTTCCCGGGGCTCCGCCCCGGCCCCCCTGGGGGCTCCGTCCCCAGACCTCGCCGGGCGCGGAGCGGCACATTCCAGCCCGCG
>NZ_JZWV01000320.1 GCF_000966975.1 Streptomyces katrae
CCGGGCGCGGAGCGCACGGTACCGGGGTCCCGGGCGGAACCCCGGGCTTTCGGCCCCGCCGGTGTCCGAGGTGACAGGCGCCCGGATCGCGGGCACCGGCTTGCCGTGCTGCATAAGCACATGCAGAGTGCACCCTGACTGAATATTTCGCTCGGACGGAGGGGACGGCGATGAGCGACAGCCCGGCCGCGCGGCTGCAGAAGCTCTTCGAGGGGCACCGGCTGACGCCGACCCAGCGGCGGATCGCGCACTGCATGGTGCGCGGTGCGGCGGAGGTGCCCTTCCTGTCGAGCGTGGAGCTCGCCGAGCTGGCCGGGGTGAGCCAGCCGTCGGTGACCCGGTTCGCCGTGGCCCTCGGCTTCGACGGGTACCCCGCACTGCGGCGGCACCTGCGCGAAGTGGCCCCGGCGGAGCCGCCGAGGGTCGTGCGCGAGGAGTCGTACAACGAGTACCAGCAGGCCGTCGAGGGCGAGATCGAGAACCTGCGCCGGCTGGCGACGATGCTCGCGGACCCGGCGCCGGTGGAGGAGGCGGGCCGGCTGCTCGCCGGGTCGTCCCCGCTGCCGGTGCTCGGGCTGCGGGCGGCGTCCTCGCAGGCGCGAGGGTTCGCGTACTTCGCCGCCAAGGTGCACCCGGACGTACGCCTCCTCGACGAGGGCGGCTCGATGCTCGCCGACCGGATCGACGCGGCGGCCACCGCCGGGGCGTCGGCCCTGCTCTGCTTCGCGCTGCCGCGCCACCCGCGCGAGGTGCTGGAGGCCCTGGAGCACGCGCGTGGGGCCGGGCTGACGACGGTGACGGTGGCGGACTCGGCGTTCGCGCCCGTCGCCCGGTACTCGGACCTGCTGATCCCGGCGCCGGTCGGCACCGGGCTGGCCTTCGACACGGCGTGCGCGCCGATGCTGCTGGGCCGGGTGCTGCTGGAGGCCATGGCGGACGCCCTGCCGGACGCGCAGGCGCGCCTGGAGTCCTTCGACGCCCGGGCCGCGGCGCGCGGGCTGTTCGTGGAGTAGTCGCCCGGCACTCGGCAGCCGGTTCCCGGGCCGGCCGCGGGCGCGGTGCCGGGCCATCGGTCCGGAGCGGGCCGCCGCCCCGCACCCCCGCCGCCCTACAGCAGCGCGTCCCGGAGGGCGCCGCCCGACTCGGCGACGATCTCCGTCGTGGTCTGTGCCGGGCGGACCGGGGTGAAGCGGACGGGGCCCGGTGGGTCGGCCGTGAAGCCGTGGACGGGCGGGCGGGGGAGGCTGTTGTAGCCGTAGTGGGCGGTGAAGAAGTACGCCCCCGTGTCCGGTACGGCGATCAGGTCGCCGGGGGCCAGTTCGGGCAGGTCCCGGGCGGTGGCCAGGAGGTCCCCGGCGAAGCAGGCCGGGCCCGCGACGTCCTGGGCGACCGGGGGGCCGGTCTTCGGGAGGCCCTTGGCGTCGTAGGGGAGGATCCGCAGCGGCCAGGCCGCCGGGGCGTAGACCGTACGGGTGGCCACCTGGACCCCCGCGTGGGTGAGGGCGATCGGGCGGCCGCCGGTGGCCTTGGTGTACTCGACGCGCGCGAGCACCGTGCCGTGCTTGGCCAGCAGCGACCGGCCGAACTCCGTGACCAGCCCGTACGAGCCGTCGAACAGTGCCGGGACGGCCTCGCGCAGGGCGTCGGCGTACTCCGCGTACGTGGGGGTCTCCTCGTCCGAGGCGAAGTTGACCGGCAGGCCGCCGCCGATGTCGAGGGTGTCGACCTGGCGGCGCCCGGCGGCGGCGTTGATCTCCTCGGCGAGTGCGTGCAGCTCCCGTACGCCCCGCGCGATCAGGGGCAGCGGCAGACCCTGCGAGCCCGAGTGGGCGTGCAGCCGGGTGATCCAGGGGCGGTCCAGGCAGGCCCGTACGAGCCGTTCGCGGGCGCCGGGGTCGCGCAGGCCGATGCCGAACTTCGAGGTGGCGGTGGCGGTGGAGAGGGCGTCGATGGCGCCGGCGCCGGTCTGCGGGTTGACCCTCACGCCGATGGGCGAGCGGGTCGGGGCGGCCGCGATCAGGGCGTCGAGCCGCTCCAGCTCCTGGTGGTTGTCGGCGTTGACGGTGATCCCGAGGGCCAGGGCCTCGCGCAGCTCGCCGGTGGTCTTGGCGGGGGAGTCCAGCACGATCCGCTCCGCGGGGATCCCGGCCGCCCGGGCCAGCGCCAGTTCGCCGGCACTGGCCACCTCGCAGCCCAGGCCGCAGTCGGCGAGCAGCCGCAGGACCGGGACCAGCGGGGAGGCCTTGGCGGCGAAGGCGTGCAGCACGGGCGTCCCGGGGGCCGTGGCGGCGGCGAAGGCGCCGGTCAGGGCGGCGGCGGAGGCGCGGATCCCGGCGGTGTCGAGGAGGCAGACCAGCGGCTCGGAGTCCAGCAGCCCCTGCTCCACGGCGGCCCGCACGGCCGCGTCCCGCCGCCGGGCGGCGTCCCGCGCGGCGGTGTCCCCGGGCCGTGCGGTGTCCCGCGCGCCGGTGTCCCCGGCCCCGCCGGCGGCCGCTCCTGCCCCGCCCTCGTCCCCGGCTGCGTCCCGTAAGGCGTCCATGACCGCCATCCCATCATCCCGTGGACCCGCGCGCAGCTGTTGACTGGATCTATTCAAGGCGCCAGGATGTGAATAGATTGCTCAACATTCGGAGGAGGCACCGCCATGTCAGGACCCCGCCCCGTACGGGCCGCGCGAGGCACCGAGCTCAGCACCCTGGGATGGCAGCAGGAGGCCGCCCTCCGCATGCTGCAGAACAACCTCGACCCCGAGGTCGCCGAGCACCCGGACAAGCTCGTCGTCTACGGCGGCACCGGCAAGGCGGCGCGCGACTGGCGCTCCTTCGACGCGATGGTCCGCACCCTGCGGACCCTCAAGCAGGACGAGACCATGCTCGTCCAGTCCGGCCGCCCGGTCGGCGTGATGCAGACCCACGAGTGGGCCCCGCGCGTCCTGCTCGCCAACTCCAACCTGGTCGGCGACTGGGCCAACTGGGAGGAGTTCCGCCGCCTGGAGCACCTCGGCCTGACCATGTACGGCCAGATGACCGCCGGCTCCTGGATCTACATCGGCACCCAGGGCATCCTCCAGGGCACCTACGAGACCTTCGCCGCCGTCGCCGCGAAGAAGTTCGGCGGCACCCTGGCCGGCACCATCACCCTCACCGCCGGCCTCGGCGGCATGGGCGGCGCCCAGCCGCTGGCCGTGACGATGAACGACGGCGTCGCCATCTGCATCGACGTCGACCCGCGCGCCATCGAGCGCCGCATCGAGCACCGCTACCTGGACGTCAAGGCCGACAACCTGCGGCACGCCCTCCAGCTGGCCGTCGAGGCCCGCGACGCCCGCAAGCCGCTCTCCATCGGCCTCCTCGGCAACGCCGCCGAGCTGCTCCCGCAGATGCTCGCCGAGGGCGCCCCGATCGACATCGTGACGGACCAGACCTCCGCCCACGACCCGCTCTCCTACCTCCCCGTGGGCGTCGACTTCGACGACATGGCGGCCTACGCGGCCAAGGACCCGGCCGGGTTCACCACCCGCGCCCGCGAGTCCATGGCCAAGCACGTCGAGGCCATGGTCGGCTTCATGGACGCCGGCGCCGAGGTCTTCGACTACGGCAACTCCATCCGCGGCGAGGCCCAGCTGGCCGGCTACGACCGCGCGTTCGCCTTCCCCGGCTTCGTCCCCGCCTACATCCGCCCCCTCTTCTGCGAGGGCAAGGGTCCCTTCCGCTGGGCGGCCCTGTCCGGCGAGGCCTCGGACATCGCCAAGACCGACAAGGCGATGCTGGAGCTGTTCCCGGAGAACGAGTCCCTGCACCGCTGGATCAAGATGGCCGGCGAGCGCGTCCACTTCCAGGGCCTGCCCGCCCGCATCTGCTGGCTCGGCTACGGCGAGCGCGACAAGGCCGGCGAGCGCTTCAACGAGATGGTCGCCGACGGCACCCTCGCCGCCCCGCTGGCCATCGGCCGCGACCACCTCGACTGCGGCTCGGTGGCCTCCCCGTACCGCGAGACCGAGGCCATGCTCGACGGCTCCGACGCGATCGCCGACTGGCCGCTGCTCAACGCCATGGTCAACGTGGCCTCCGGCGCCTCCTGGGTCTCGATCCACCACGGCGGCGGCGTCGGCATGGGCCGCTCGATCCACGCGGGCCAGGTCACGGTCGCCGACGGCACCAAGCTCGCGGGCGAGAAGATCCGCCGCGTCCTCACCAACGACCCGGGCATGGGCGTCATCCGCCACGTCGACGCCGTTTACGAC
>NZ_JZWV01000321.1 GCF_000966975.1 Streptomyces katrae
CCACGTCGACGCCGGCTACGACATCGCCGAGACCGTCGCCGACGAGCGCGGCGTCCGCGTCCCGATGCGCGAGGGTGACTCCGCGTGACCCGGTCCGACGGCACCGGCGCGGGCGAGGCGCACGGGGGCTCCGCCCCGGGCGCCCGCCCCGCCACCTCCGCCCCCGCCGCCGTGCGCGGCGGGGGCGGCCCCGCCTCCTTCCACGCCATGTGGGACGAGCTGCGTCCCATTGGCCGGCACGCCGACAGCGGCGGCTACCGCCGCTTCGCCTGGACCGGGGCCGACGCCGACTGCCGGGCCTGGTTCCGGGCGCAGGCCGAGTCCCGCGGCCTCGCCTACGAGGTCGACCGCAACGGCAACCAGTGGGCCTGGCTCGGCGACCCCCTGGCCGGCGACGCCGTCGTCACCGGCTCCCACCTGGACTCCGTCCCCGACGGCGGGGCCTTCGACGGCCCCCTCGGCGTGGTGTCCTCCTTCGCCGCCCTCGACGAGCTCCGCGCCCGCGGCGCGGCCCTCACCCCCCTCACCCGGCCCCTCGCCATCACCAACTTCGGCGACGAGGAAGGCGCCCGCTTCGGCCTCGCCTGCGTCGGCTCCCGGCTCGCCGCCGGACAGCTGACGAAGGAGAAGGCGTACGAGCTCCGCGACGCCGACGGGACCACCCTCCCGCAGGCCATGGAGCGCGCCGGCTACGACCCCGACGCGATCGGCGCCGACCCCGAGCGCCTCGCCCGCATCGGCGCCTTCGTCGAACTGCACGTGGAACAGGGCCGCGCCCTGGACCTGTCCGGCGACCGGGTCGGCATCGCCTCCGCGATCTGGCCGCACGGCCGCTGGCGCTTCGACTTCCACGGCGAGGCCAACCACGCCGGCACCACCCGCCTGGTCGACCGCCGCGACCCGATGCTCACCTACGCGGCGACCGTCCTGGCCGCCCGTCAGGAGGCCGCCCTCGCGGGGGCCGTCGCCACCTTCGGGAAGATCGCCGTGGAGCCCAACGGGGTCAACGCCATCCCCTCCCTCGTGCGCGGCTGGCTCGACTCGCGGGCCGCCGACCAGGCCACCCTCGACACGGTGGTCACCGCCGTCGAGAAGGCCGCCCGCGAGCAGGCCGGGCGCGACGGCATCGACCTCGACGTCGTCCGGGAGTCCTTCACCCCGGTCGTCGAGTTCGAGCACGCCCTGCGCGACGAGCTGAACCGGATCCTGGGCGGGGCCGTCCCCGTCCTCGGCACCGGGGCGGGACACGACGCCGGAATCCTCTCCGCCGCCGTCCCGACCGCGATGCTGTTCGTACGCAACCCCACCGGCGTCTCCCACTCCCCGCGGGAGTTCGCCGCCGAGGACGACTGCACGGCCGGAGTCCTCGCCCTCGCCGACGTACTGGAAGGCCTCGCGTGCCGATGACCGCGCAGAAGACCTACTGGCTGGAGCACGCCTGGCTCGGCGAACACGTCGAGCCGGGCGTCGCCCTCGACGTCACGGCCGACGGCCGGATCGCCGGGCTGCGCACCGGGGCCGACACCCCGCCCCCCGGCGCGGAGGTGCTGCGCGGCCTGACGGTCCCGGGCCTGGCCAACGCGCACTCCCACGCCTTCCACCGGGCGCTGCGCTCCACCGTCCAGGTCGGCTCGGGCACCTTCTGGACCTGGCGCGAGGTCATGTACGGCGTCGCCCAGAACCTCACCCCCGACAGCTACTTCGACCTCGCCCGGGCCGTGTACGCGGAGATGGCGCTGGCCGGCATCACCGACGTCGGCGAGTTCCACTACGTCCACCACGCCCCCGGCGGCACCCCGTACGCCGACCCCAACGCGATGGGCGAGGCCCTGATCGAGGCGGCCGCGGCGGCCGGCATCCGCATCACCCTCCTCGACACCGCCTACCTGGCCGCCGGCTTCGGCGAGGCCCCCAACGCGCACCAGCGGCGGTTCTCCGACGGCACCGCCGACGCCTGGGCCGAGCGGGTCTCCGCCCTCAAGCCCCGCGAGCACGCGCTGATCGGCGCGGCGGTCCACTCCGTACGGGCCGTCCCGGCCGGCCAGCTGGCCACCGTCGCGGCGTGGGCGCAGGAGCGGCAGGCCCCGCTGCACGTGCACCTGTCCGAGCAGACGGCGGAGAACGACGCCTGCCTCGCCGCGCACGGCCGCACCCCGGCGCAGCTCCTCGCCGACCACGGCGTGCTGGGCCCGGGCACCACCGGCGTCCACAACACGCACCTGACGGACGAGGACATCGCCCTGCTCGGCGCCACCACCACCGGCACCTGCATGTGCCCGACCACCGAACGCGACCTCGCCGACGGCATCGGCCCGGCCGGCCGGCTCCAGCGCGCGGGCAGCCCGCTGTCCCTGGGCAGCGACAGCCACGCGGTGATCGACCTGCTGGAGGAGGCGCGGGCGATGGAGCTGAACGAGCGGCTGCGCAGCCGTACGCGGGGGCACTGGACGGCGAACGCCCTGCTGACGGCCGCCACCGCCGACGGCCACGCGGCGCTGGGCCGCCCCGACGCGGGCCGCCTGGAGGCGGGCGCCCTGGCGGACTTCACCACCATCGCCCTGGACACCGTCCGCACCGCCGGGCCGCTGCCCCGGCTCGGCGCGGAGACGGCGGTCTTCGCCGCGTCGGCCGCCGACGTCCGCCACACGGTGGTCGGCGGCCGTCACATCGTCCGCGACGGCGCCCACACCCTGGTCGGGGACGTCGCGGGGGCCCTGTCCGAAGCCATCGCCGCCGTCCGGGGCTGACGTCCCACCCCG
>NZ_JZWV01000322.1 GCF_000966975.1 Streptomyces katrae
CGTTTTGAACCTCCCGAGAGGAACCCATGACCACCACCGCCATCACCAACATCGGCAGCCTCGTCACCAACGACCCCGCCCTCGGTGACGGATCACCCCTCGGCCTGATCGAGGACGCCGCCGTGGTCCTGGACGGGGACACCGTCGCCTGGGTCGGCCCCGCCGGCCGGGTCCCCGCCGCCGACACCGCGTTCGACGCGAAGGGCCGGGCCGTCATCCCCGGCTTCGTCGACTCCCACTCCCACCTCGTCTTCGCCGGCGACCGCACCGCCGAGTTCAACGCCCGCATGTCCGGCCGCGCCTACTCCGCCGGAGGCATCCGCACCACCGTCGCCGCCACCCGCGCCGCCACCGACGCCGAGCTGGAGGCCAACCTCGTCCGCCACCTCGACGAGGCCCTCCGCCAGGGCACCACCACCTTCGAGACCAAGTCCGGCTACGGCCTCACCGTCGCCGACGAGGCCCGCGCCCTGCGCATCGCCTCCGCCCACACCGACGAGGTCACCTACCTCGGCGCGCACATCGTCTCCCCCGACTACGCCGAGGACCCGGCCGGCTACGTCGACCTGGTCACCGGCGAGATGCTCGCGGCCTGCGCCCCGTACGCCCGCTGGGTGGACGTCTTCTGCGAGAAGGGCGCCTTCGACGGCGACCAGGCCCGCGCGATCCTCACCGCGGGCGCCGCCGCCGGGCTGATCCCCCGCGTCCACGCCAACCAGCTCACCTACGGCCCCGGCGTGCAGCTGGCCGTGGAGCTGGAGGCGGCCTCCGCCGACCACTGCACCCACCTCACCGACGCCGACGTGGACGCCCTCGCCCAGGCGTCCGCCACCACCGTCGCCACCCTCCTGCCCGGCGCCGAGTTCTCCACCCGCGCCCAGTGGCCCGACGCGCGCCGTCTGATCGACGCGGGGGCCACCGTCGCCCTGTCCACGGACTGCAACCCCGGCTCCTCGTACACCAGTTCCATGCCGTTCTGCATCGCGCTCGCCGTCCGGGACATGCGCATGACCCCCGACGAGGCCCTGTGGTCGGCCACCGCGGGCGGCGCCCGGGCGCTGCGCCGTACGGACATCGGCCGTCTAATCCCCGGCGCCCGCGCCGACCTGGCCCTCCTCGACGCCCCCAGCCACGTCCACCTCGCCTACCGGCCGGGCGTCCCCCTCGTGTCGGCCGTCTGGAACCGCGGGGTGCGCGCGGCCTGATCCACGGCCCCACGGCGCCACGGCCCGGCACGGCCCGGCGGGCGGCCCACCGGGCCGTTCACGCCGGGCCGTCCTTTGTCTTCCCTCCGTAAGGTCCCGGGCGTACCTTGAGCCACCAATCTGACATTGCGTCAGTAACGCGTGACCCGTGACCCGTTCCGTGGCCCGAGGGGAAGACGAAGGTGTCCGACCGGAAACGTTCCACCGCGCTCGCGCTGGCCTCCGCGCTGGCCGGATCCGCCGTACTGCTCGCCGCCCCCGCGGCCCACGCCGACGTGGTCGACGTCGAGTACAAGTGCCAGACCCCCATCGGGGACAAGTCGGCCGTGTCGCCGATCGACATCAAGGCCGTCAAGGAGGGCGACGGCTACAAGCTGACGATGTCCTTCCAGAAGGGCGTCTCCTCCAGCCCCATCGAGCTCGGCAAGGGCGCCATGAGCCCCAGCGCCGTCATCACGGCCGGCGGCGCCGAGCAGGCCTCGATACCGGTCACCGGGGCCCCGAACGCGGAGGCCGTGCCCGCCAACACCCCGATCAAGATCAGTGACCTGTCGGGCACCTACACCCCCAAGAAGAGCGGCAAGGTCACCTTCACCGCCGGGGTCCTGACCATCAAGGCCATGGGCACCACCACCACCTGCACCCCCGGCAACAGCCCCAAGCCCTCCCTGGAGCTGGACGTGACGGCGGCCGCGGGCGGGGGCGCCCCGGACGGCGCCCCCGAAGGCACCCTCCCGCAGACCGGCCCCGCCGACTCCGCCCTGGCGTTCGGCACCCTCGGCGCCACCGTGGCCCTCTCCGGCGCCGCCGGGCTGCTCTGGCTGACCCGGCGCGGCCGACGGGCCCAGCGCACCCCGTCCTGAACGGAGCACCCGCCCGTGCTCCACACCCCCAAGCCCCGCACCCTCCGGCGGCTCGCCGCGCTGCTCCTGCTGGCCGCCGCCACCCTCCACGGGACCCCGGCGGCGGCCGCCGGCGCCGACGACCCCGGCTGGACCGCCGAACCGGCCTCCGCGGACGGCGCCACGGCCCGCCGCCCCTCCTTCTACCTGGCGGGCCCCGCCGGCACCGTTCTGGAGGACCGCCTCGCCCTCTCCAACACCGGCGACCGGGAGCGGACCGTCACCCTGCGCGGCGGCGACGCCTACAACACGCCCGACGGCGCCTTCGCGGTCCGCCCGGCCGCCGCGTCCCCCGGGGCCGGCTCCTGGATCAGCTTCGGCGCCGCCGCCACCGTCACCCTCCCGCCGCACACCCGCGCGGTGGTCCCCTTCACCGTCACCGTCCCGCCCGCCTCCCCGCCCGGCGACCACCCCGCCGCCGTCGTCGCGGCCGAGGGCGGCCACGAGGCGGGCGTACGGGTCGACCTGCGCGTCAGCGGCCCGGCCCTGGCCGCCCTCACCGTCGAGGAGGTCTCCGTACGCGGCCACGGCGCGGCCACCGCCGTCGTGTACACCCTGGTCAACCGGGGCAACGTCGCACTCACCCCGGCGCTCGCCCTGCACGCCGAAGGCGGCCTCGGCGGGGGCTCCGGCCCCCGTACCGCCCGCGCCCTGCCGGTGGAGCTGCTGCCGGGCCGGCGCGTGACCCTGACCGAGCCCTGGCCCGGCGCGCCCGCCTTCGGCCGGGTCGCCCTGCGGCTGACCGCCACCGCCCCCGGCGCCGCCCCGGCCACCGCCACCACGACCGCCTGGTTCGTGCCCCGGGGGAGCGCTGCCTGGGCCGGAGCCGGCCTGGTGCTCCTGGGCACGGGCGCGCTGTTCCTCGTAC
>NZ_JZWV01001726.1 GCF_000966975.1 Streptomyces katrae
GCCTGCTACGCCGCGGCGAGGGCCTGTCCTCCTTCGTGTCCGCCGGCAACCGGGCGGACGTCTCCGGCAACGACATCCTCCAGTACTGGTACGAGGACGGCGCCACGGACGTGGCCCTCATGTACCTGGAAACCCTCGGCAACCCCCGCAAGTTCACCCGCCTCGCCCGCCGCACCGCCGCCGTCAAGCCCCTCGTCGTCGCCCTCGGCGGCCGCCACACCCCCGCCGGACACCTGGTCCCCGGCACCCGGCTCCCCGAATCCACCGTCTCCGACCTGCTCCGGCAGGCCGGTGTCATCCGGGTCGACACCGTCACCGAGCTCGTCGACGCCGGCCTCCTGCTGGCCGGGCAGCCGCTGCCGGCCGGCCCCCGCGTGGCCATCCTCGGCAACTCCGAGTCCCTCGGGGTCCTCACGTACGACGCCTGCCTGACCGAGGGGCTGCGGCCCTCGCCCCCGCTGGACCTGACCACCGCCGCCACCCCCGAGGACTTCCGCACCGCCCTCACCGCCGCCCTGGCCTCCGAGGACTGCGACGCCGTCGTCGTCACCGCCATCCCCTGGGTCGGCGAGCGGGCCCTGGCCGACGACCTCGCGGAGGCCCTGCGCGAGGCCGTGACCGAGGTCCCCGGCAAGCCCGTCGCCGTCGTCCACGTCGAGCTCGGGGAACTGGTCGAAGCCCTCTCGGCGGCCCGGGCCACCGCCGCGCCCCCGGCCAGCGC
>NZ_JZWV01001727.1 GCF_000966975.1 Streptomyces katrae
CCCCCCGCCTTCACCCCGCCTCAGCGGGCCACGCCCAGCCCGACCCCGAGCCCCACCAGCACCGACCCGATCGCCCGGTTCAGCGCCTTCTGCGCCCGCAGCATCCGCTCGCGCAGCGCCGAGTGGGAGAAGAACAGCGCCACCGCCCCGAACCACACCAGGTGCGCCCCCGACATGAACAGCCCGTACCCGGCCTGCCGCCACGCCGCCGTGTCCGGACCCACCACCTGCGTGAACGTGGAAACGACGAACAGCGTCGTCTTCGGATTGAGCACATTGGTCAAGAACCCCGACCTCAGCGCCCCCAGCCGCGTCAGCTCCGGCTTCGACTCCAGGTCCACGGTCAGCTCGGCCCGCGCCCGGAAGGTCCGGATCCCGATCCACACCAGGTACGCGGCCCCCGCCAGCTTGATCGCCGTGAACAGGGCGGTCGAGGAGGCGATCAGCAGCCCCACCCCGAGCATCGTGTACGAGACGTGCACCAGCACCCCCGCCGCGACCCCCGCGGCCGCGAACAGGCCCGTGGACCTCCCGTACAGATAACTGTTCCGCACGACCATCGCGAAGTCCGCCCCCGGACTGACGACGGCGAGCAGCGTAATGACGGCAACCGCGATCACTTCTGTCATGCACGGATGCTCACCACACCCAGGCGGCGGATCAAGACCCCCTCAAGCGACAATGGACCGGTGTCCAGCTCTCCCCGCC
>NZ_JZWV01001728.1 GCF_000966975.1 Streptomyces katrae
TCGTGGGGCGCTTGGGGGTCGCGGGGCGCTGTTGGCTGTGGGGGCCCTTGCTCTCCTGCTGACCGGCTGCGGGATCCGGGCCACGACCGTGCCGGTCGACGTGGGGCCGGCCCCGTCGCGGGTGTCCTGCGACACCCCGGACCTGCCGCCCGGGCAGAGCGGGGTGCAGGGGTTCCGCGCCAAGGTGGAGCTGGTCTGCGGATCGCAGCTGGTGGCGGTGGAGCGGGTCGTCCCGGTGCCCGAGAAGCGGACCGGGCGCGAGCCCGTCACGCTGGTCGCGCAGGCCCTGCTGGAGGAGCTGGAGCGCACCCCGTCCGAGCAGGAGCGGGAGGGCGGCTTCACGACCGGAGTCCCGGACGGGCTGACGGCCGCCCCGGCGCGCCCGGGCGACCCGGCGGGCACGGTACGGCTCAGCCGCAAGCCCGAGGACCTGCCGCCGGTGGCCCTGGCCCAGATCGTGTGCACCCTCTCCGCGAGCGACGCCGTCTCGGCCGGCCCGGGCCCGGTGGTCCTGGGCGGCCCGGACGCGGACCCGCCACGGGCGTGGGAGTGCACGGACGCGGTCCGCAGCCGCCCGGAGTCGGCCCCGACCCTGGGCGAACTGGTCCGCCCGACGGCGACACCGTCCCCGTCGGCGTCCTGAGGGACTGCGGGCTCGCGGCGGGGGCCCGCCATTTCCCCCTCGAGGGGCCGGGGGCGGGTC
>NZ_JZWV01001729.1 GCF_000966975.1 Streptomyces katrae
GACTCCACCAGCCGGAACAGGGCCACCTCGACCGCGAACAGGGCGGGTTGGGTGAACCGCGTCTCGCCCAGCAGCTCCGCGTCATCCCCGAACACCACGTCCCGCAGAGGGAGTTCCAGGTGCGGGTCGAGGGCGGCACAGGCCGCGTCGAAGGCCCGCGCGAACACCGGGAAGACGGCGTGCAGTTCACGCCCCATGCCCAGCCGCTGGCTGCCCTGCCCGGAGAACAGGAAGGCGTGCTTCCCGCTCCCGGCTACGGCCGTGGCCCGGACCACCGCACGTGAGGGCGCGCCGTCCGCCAGGGCGGTCAGGGCTTCCCGCGTCCCGGCCGGGTCCGGTGCGATCACGGCTGCCCGGTGTTCCAGGGCGTTGCGGCCGGTGGCCAGGGAGTAGGCCACGTCCAGCGCGGCCCGGCCGGGGTCCTGGGCGTACGGCAGGAGGCTGCGGGCCTGGGCGCGCAGGGCGTCCGGGGTCTTGGCGGAGAGCAGCCAGGGCGCGGCGAACGGTGCGGCGGGGCCGGCTTCGGCGGCCGGTTCCGGGGCCGGTTCCGGGGCCTGTTCGAGGACGACGTGGGCGTTGGTGCCGCTGAAGCCGAACGAGGAGACGGCCGCCCTGCGGGGCCGCGGGCCGTCGGTCCACTCGACGGGCTCGGTGAGGAGGCGTACGGCGCCGGAGGTCCAGTCGATGTGCGGGGAGGGCTCCT
>NZ_JZWV01001730.1 GCF_000966975.1 Streptomyces katrae
CCCGGGTACGGATCGCCGCCTGCGACGCCGCCGACCGCGAAGCCCTCTCCGCACTCCTGGACTCCCTCGACCGGCCCCTGACCGCAGTCGTCCACGCCGCCGGGGTCATCGACGACGGGGTGGTCTCCTCCCTCACCGCCGAACGTGTCTCCGAAGTGCTGCGGCCCAAGGCGGACGCGGCCCGCCACCTGCACGAGCTGACCCGGGACTCCGGCCTCTCCGCGTTCGTCGTGTTCTCCTCGGCCGCCGGCCTGTTCGGCGGGGCCGGACAGGCCGGCTACGCCGCCGCCAACAGCTACCTCGACGCCCTGATGGCCGAGCGCCGTGCCGCGGGCCTGCCCGGCCTGTCCCTGGCCTGGGGCCTGTGGGCCGGTGTCGGAGGCATGGGCGACACCCTGTCCGAGGAGGACGTGGAGC
>NZ_JZWV01001731.1 GCF_000966975.1 Streptomyces katrae
CCCTCGACCTGCGCACCCTGCGCCGGCAGAGCCGGATCCCGGCCCTGCTGCGCGGCCTGGTGCCCGCGCCGCGCCACCGGACCGCCGCGGCCGTCTCCGGTGCCGCCGCCCAGGGCGGCTCGGCCTGGGCGGACCGGCTGGCCGGCCTGCCGGTCGCCGAGCAGCGGTCGATCATGTCCGACCTGGTGGGAGCCCAGGCGGCGCTGGTGCTGGGGCACAGCGACGCGGCCGCAGTGTCGCCCGAACGGGCCTTCCGCGAGCTGGGCTTCGACTCCCTGACCGCGGTCGAGTTCCGCAACGCGCTGATCGCGCAGACCGGGATCCGGCTGCCGGCCACCCTCGTCTTCGACCACCCCACGCCGGCGGCGCTCGCCGAGTTCCTGCGGACCGAGCTGGTGGGGGAGGACCCCACCGGTGCGGGTGCGGAGCCGACGCCCCCGGCCGGGACGGCGGACGACGAGCCGATCGCCATCATCGGCATGAGCTGCCGCTACCCGGGCGGCGTCGAAACCCCCGAGGACCTGTGGCGGCTGGTCGCCGACGGCCGGGACGGCATCACCGCCTTCCCCGGCAACCGGGGCTGGGACCTCGACCGCCTCTTCGACCCGGACCCGGACCACCCGGGGACCTCGTACGCGGACCAGGGCGGGTTCCTGCACGGCGCGGCGGAGTTCGACGCGGGCTTCTTCGGCG
>NZ_JZWV01001732.1 GCF_000966975.1 Streptomyces katrae
GGCCTTCGAGGACGCGGGCATCGACCCGGAGAGCGCCCGGGGGACGCGGACCGGCGTCTTCACCGGCCTGATGTACCACGACTACCTGGCCCGGCTCTCCGCGATCCCGGACGGGCTGGAAGGCTTCCGCGGCACGGCGGGAGCGGGCAGCGTGGCCTCGGGCCGCGTCTCGTACACGCTGGGCCTGGAAGGTCCGGCGGTGACCGTGGAC
>NZ_JZWV01001733.1 GCF_000966975.1 Streptomyces katrae
CCCTCGTACGCCGCGCCGCACAGGCCGAGGCGGGGGAGCTTTCCGGCGGCCTCGCGGATGCGGGCGACGCGGTCGTGGTGGCCGACGCCGTACTGGGGCAGGCCGCGGTCCCAGCGGGTGACCCGGGCCGCGACGGGTTCGCCCAGCGGGCCCGCCGCCCGGTGGAGTTCGCCGACGGCGCGGCGGACCAGCTCCTTGTCGGGGAGCTCCAGCAGCGCCTCCTCCCCGATCCGGCCGACCGAGGCGCGCAGCACGAACAGCTCCGGGGCGGCGGCCCCCAGCCAGGCCCACTTGTTCGACAGGAAGGAGGCCGCCTTCAGCGTGCGTCCGTCCACGGGGGGGACGAGGAAGCCGTTGCCCTCCGGGAGGCGGTGCGCGCGGGCGCGGGAGAAGGCCAGGGTGATCACGGCCGTGGAGGCGTGCGGGATCGCCGCGAGTTCCTCTCCGGCGAGCGGGGCGTGCGGGAGCAGCAGCTCGGCCACGGCGAACGCGGGCAGGGCCAGGACCACCGCGTCGGCGGTCAGCGTCAGCGGCCCGCCGCCGGTGTGGGCCCGTACGCTCCAGCGCCCGGACGTGCTGAGGGACAGGGCCCGGGCGGTGGTCCCGGTGAGGATCCGCGCCCCCGACGCCGCCGCGACGGCCTGCGCGAAGCGCCCCGTCCCGCCGACGACGCCCTGCACGGCGACGGGC
>NZ_JZWV01001734.1 GCF_000966975.1 Streptomyces katrae
CCGCCCCGGCCGCGCACGGCGGACCGCAGGGCACGGCCACGCAGGCCGCCGGCGGCCCCGGCGGATCCGCCACCCGGCCCGGACACCCCGCGGGAGCGCACACCGGCGCGCCGGGCGCAGCCCAGGGCACCACCACCGCCGGAGCCCTCACCGCCGAGGACCTCGACCGCAACGCCGACACCCTCGCCGAACTCCTGGCCGACACCGTCGGCTCGGCCGAACGCCAGCTGTTCGAGCTGCGTACCGCCGCCGCCGACGACTCCCGCATCCTCGGCGCCCTCGGCGACGGCGGCCTGCTCCCGCCCGGCCCCGACGTCCTCGCCACCGTCGAGTACCTCGGCGAACACGGCATCCCGGCCCTGCCCGGCTGGCGCTACCTCGCCCAGTCCGTGGCCCCGGCCGACCACGCCGCCGTCCTCGCCGCCCGCCCCGAGCTCGTCGACGGCGTCATCATCACCGACCCCGACACCCACACGCGGGCCCGTGAGGTGCTCTCCGGCGCCGCCCTGCTGCCCCGCTCCACCGTCGCCGTCGGAACGGCCGCCGCCCTGCTGGCCCCGGTCCCGCCGGCCGACGGATCCGACGCCGTCTTCCTCGTACCGCCGAACCCGGCCATGCACGACGAGCACGCCGCCGACGAGGAACGCCAGGCCCTGCGCGCCCGCGCCACCGCCCGCGACACCGAGATC
>NZ_JZWV01001735.1 GCF_000966975.1 Streptomyces katrae
TGCGCCTGCCCGTCCCGGCCACCGCCGAACAGCCCCTGCGCGTCACCCGCCTCTCGGCGGCCCGGGGCGCCCGCCCCGGCCGGCTGCTGCTGGACACCCTGACCGCGACCACCCCGCCCACCGGCCCCGCCGCCCCCGGTACCGCCCGGCCCGACCCGGTGGTGGGCACCGCCGCACAGGCCGCGGCCCGGCCCTGGCGGTTCGCCGTCGGCGGGGCCCCGGCGGGCGGCGGCGCCGAGCTGGTCCTGACCGGTACCGAGCGGGCGCCCTTCCTGCACCGCGGGGTGCGCTTCGTCCCGCTCGACACCGGCCGCCGCACCCTCGACCGGGGCGCCGGTCTGGCCCGGATGCGGGCCCTGGGCCAGGCCCTGGAAGCCGCCGCCCGGGAGCCGGGGACGGCCGCGCTGGCCGTCGTGCTCCCGTACGCACCGGACACCCTGGACCGCAAGGAGACCGCCCTGCTGGCCCTGCGCCTCGCCGAGTTCCGCCGCACGACCGGCAAGAAGGCGGCCGTCCTCACCGTCGGCGCTCCCCGCTTCACCGCCGGACGGCAGGAGGGCGTGCTGACCGTCGCGGCCCCCCGCACCGGCCGGACCCTGTTCGGGGCCGACGCCTTCGCCGCGCCCGGCCGTGACTGGCTGTCGGTGGCGCCACCGCAGCCTTGAGCCGAAGCCGAAGCCGAAGCCG
>NZ_JZWV01001736.1 GCF_000966975.1 Streptomyces katrae
GGGCCCTCCAGCCCGAACAGGTACGAGACGCGGCCCGAGGCGACGCTGCCGCTGCTGGCGGTGCCACGGAAACCCTCGAGTTCCTGGGGGATCGAGGAGAGGCGCGTCAGGTAGTCGCGGTACATCAGCCCGGCGAAGACGCCCGTACGGGACCCCTTCATCGCCTTCGGGTCGATCCCGGCCCGCTCGAAGGCCTCCCAGGTGGCTTGGAGCAGCAGCCGCTGCTGCGGGTCCATCGCGAGGGCCTCGCGCGGGGAGATCCCGAAGAA
>NZ_JZWV01001737.1 GCF_000966975.1 Streptomyces katrae
CGAGGGCCTCGCGCGGGGAGATCCCGAAGAACTCCGCGTCGAACTCGGCCACGTCGTGCAGGAAACCGCCCTCGCGGGTGTACGAGGTCCCCCGGTGCTCGGGGTCGGGGTGGTAGATGGCGTCGAGGTCCCAGCCGCGGTTCTCCGGGAAGCCGGAGATGCCGTCCGCACCGGAGGCGACCAGCCGCCACAGGTCCTCGGGGCTTTCGACGCCGCCCGGGTAGCGGCAGCTCATGCCGATGATGGCGATCGGCTCGTCGTCGCCGGCCGCGACCGGGGCGGCGGACTGCGCGCCGGTGTCCTCGCCGACCAGCTCGGTGCGCAGGAACTCTGCGAGGGCGGCCGGGTTGGGGTGGTCGAAGACCACCGTCGAGGAGAGCCGGACACCCGTCTCCGCCATCAGCAGGTTCCGGAACTCGACCGCCGTGAGGGAGTCGAAGCCCAGCTCGCGGAAGGCCCGCCCGGAGTCCACCGCACCGCCGCCGCCGTGCCCGAGGACCGCGGCGGCCCGAGTGCACACGAGGTCCAGCAGGAACGCCCGCTGCTCGGCCCGGCCCAGCGCCGCCAGCCGGCCCGCCAGGGAGGAGTCGCCACCGGTCGCCGCCGCGGCGGTACCGCGCCGCCCCCGGACCGTGCCGACGAGGGCGCGCAGCAGGCCGGGGGTCTGGTCGCGGGTGCGGAGGG
>NZ_JZWV01001738.1 GCF_000966975.1 Streptomyces katrae
GCCGCCGTGCCTTCGGCAGCCGAGGCGGCCGGGCGTCCGGCCGGGACCGCTGATGTTGCCCGCGTGCCGTACGCGCGCGTGGCCCTGGAGTGGCCCGCCGGGGTGCCCGACGGGGGCCGGCACGGGTTCACGCCCGCGCACCGCGAGGACCTGGAGGCGGCCCTGCCCGCCCTCGCCGGGCAGCTGGCGGCCGCGCTGGGCGAGGGGCCCGGGCGGGTCCTCGTACTCGGCAACGAGGAGCTGATGTACGTGCCGCTGCGTCTCGCGGCGGCCCTGGAGGAGCGCGGGGCGGCGGCCGAGGTGCGGTTCTCCTCGACCACCCGCTCGCCCGTTCTCGCCGTCGACGACCCCGGCTATGCCATCCGCACCCGCCTGGTCTTCCCGGCCCACGACGCTCCCGCCGACGGACCCGGCGACCGCTACGCCTACAACGTCGCGGGCGGCGGCTTCGACGCGGTCGTCGCGGTCGTGGACTCCGCCGGGGACACCCCCGAACTGCACACCGGCCTGCTCGCGGCCCTGGCCCCGCACACCGGCCGCGTCGTGCTGGCGGTCGTCCCGTCGTACGCCCCGGACGGCCCTGCCACCCCCGCCCGCCCGGCCGCAGCCCGCGCGGCCGCGACCGCCTCCGGCAGCCCGGCCGTGACTGCGCCCGGCAGCCCGGCCGCTGAGTCCGCAGACCA
>NZ_JZWV01000323.1 GCF_000966975.1 Streptomyces katrae
CGGCCGCACTGTTCGAGTGCGCGCTGGAGGACCCGGAGGTGATGCGGGCCCGGGCCAGGGTCCGGCACCTGGCCGAACCGCCCGCACGGGCCTACGCGGACCCGGCGGTCCGGGTCAGGGTGGCGCGCTGGCTCGCGGAGCGGCCGGACTGGGTACCGAACGCGGTGGGACCGGACCGCGCCCAGTGGGAACGGCTCACCGCGTCCCCCGCCCTGCCCCCTCAGCCGGTCTCGCCCAGCACCTCTGCCAGGTCGTAGCCGACGACCTCCTCCAACTGGCCGTACGTACAGCTTTCCGGGGTGCGGTCGGGGCGCCAGCGGACGAACTGGGCGGTGTGCCGGAAGCGGTCGCCCTCCATGTGGTCGTACTTGACCTCGCAGACGCGTTCGGGGCGCAGGGGGACCCAGGACAGGTCCTTCTTGCCCGTCCAGCGGCTCTGCGCGCCGGGCAGCCGGGCGCTCTCGTGGGCGGCCTCGTCGGTCCACGAGGCCCACGGGTGGCCCTCGGCGTCCGGCATCCGGAGGGGCTCCAGCTCCTCGACGAGTTCGGCGCGGCGCTTCATGGGGAAGGCGGCGCACACGCCCACGTGCTGCAGCGCGCCCTGGCCGTCGTACAGGCCGAGGAGCAGCGATCCGACAATCGGACCGGTCTTGTGGAAACGGAAACCGGCGAGGACGACGTCGGCCGTACGCTCGTGCTTGATCTTGAACATCAGGCGGGCGTCGGGCCGGTAGGGCAGATCGAGGGGTTTCGCGACGACCCCGTCGAGCCCGGCGCCTTCGAACCGCTCGAACCACTCCCGCGCGAGCGCGGGGTCGGTGGTCGCGGGCGCGAGGTGCACGGGGGGCCGGGCTGTGGAGAGGACGTGGACCAGGGCGCCGCGGCGGTCGGCGAGCGGGGTGTCGAGGAGGGAGTCGTCGCCGAGGGCGAGCAGATCGAAGGCGACGAAGCTGGCCGGGGTGGTCTCGGCGAGCAGTTTCACCCGGGAGGCGGCGGGGTGGATCCGCTCGGTCAGCCGGTCGAAGTCCAGCCGTCCGCCGTGGACGATCACGATCTCCCCGTCGACCACGCAGCGGGCCGGCAGGTTCTCCTTCAACGCCGCCACCAGCTCGGGGAAGTACCGGCTCAGGCTCTTTCCGGTGCGGCTGCCGACCTCCACCTCGTCCCCGTCGCGGTGCACGATCGCGCGGAAGCCGTCCCATTTGGCCTCGTACTGCATGCCGGGCGGGATCTTCGCCACGGACTTGGCGAGCATCGGCTTCACGGGCGGCATCACCGGCAGATCCATGGAGTCGATTCTGCGGTGGTACGTCCGGGTCCGCTCGGTGTGCGGGTCCGGCCGCCCCCGCCTACCGTGGCGCCCATGGGCGGTAGCGCGGGTGGTGCGATCGAGCTCGACGCGGGCGGGCGGGCGGTACGCCTGTCCAGCCCCGACAAGGTGTACTTCCCGGAGCCCGGGTACACCAAGCGGGACGTCGCCGAGTACTACCTCGCCGTCGCCGACGGGATCACCCGCGCCCTGCGCGACCGCCCCACCACCCTGGAGCGGTATCCGGAGGGCGTGGAGGGCGAGTCCTTCTTCCAGAAACGCGCCCCGAAGAACCTGCCCGACTGGATCCCGACCGCCCACATCGCCTTTCCCAGCGGCCGCACCGCGGACGAGATCTGCCCCACCGAGCCGGCCGCCGTCCTGTGGGCGGCCAACCTGGGCTGCCTCACCTTCCACCCCTGGCCGGTGCGCCGCGCGGACACCGACCGGCCGGACGAACTGCGCATCGACCTGGACCCGCAGCCGGGCACCGACTACCACCACGCGGTGGCGGCCGCGCACGAACTGCGCGCCCTCCTGGACGAGGTGGGGCTGCGCGGCTGGCCCAAGACCTCAGGCGGACGCGGGCTGCACGTGTTCGTGCCGATCGCCCCGCGCTGGACCTTCACGGAGGTCCGCCGGTGCGCGATCGCCCTGGGCCGGGAACTGGAGCGGCGCATGCCGGGCAAGGTCACGACGGCCTGGTGGAAGGAGGAGCGCGGCGAGCGGATCTTCGTCGACTACAACCAGACGGCCCGCGACCGGACCATCGCCTCGGCGTACTCCGTCCGCCCCCGCCCGCACGCCCCGGTCTCGGCGCCCCTGCGCTGGGACGAGGTGGACGACGCCGAACCGCGCGACTTCGACATCAGGACGATGCCGGCCCGCTTCGCCGAACTGGGCGACCTGCACGCCGACATGGACGAGCACGCCTTCGATCTGGAACCCGTACTGGAACTCGCGGCCCGCGACGAACACGACCACGGCCTGGGCGACATGCCCTACCCGCCGGACTACCCGAAGATGCCGGGCGAGCCCAAACGCGTCCAGCCGAGCCGCGCCAGGCAGCCGGACCCCGAGAAGTGAACCGCCGTAGGGTACGGCCATGCCACCCTCCACCCACCTCCCACCCCCGGTTCCGCTCACGCTCCTCTTCCTCACGGACGAGGACTTCGGGGCCCTCGTCCGATGGCGTGCGGCGGCCGGCGGCTAGCTCGGCTTCAGGTGGTGGTAGAGGGCCTCGTGGCCTTCGGGGTTCGGGTGGATGCCGTCCGTCAGGAGTTCCGGGCGGCCGTGGAGGGGGGCCCACAGGTCGATGTGGTCGATGTGGTGCTCCGTGCACCAGGCGCGCAGGGTCTCGCGAAGGGCCAGGGCGCGGGACTCGGTGAAGCGCAGGCCCTCGTAGTCGGCGAGGCGGGATTCGTCCAGCCAGACCGGTCCGACGACCACCAGGCGGGCGTTGTGCTCCCGGGCCGTGGCCGCAAGGGAGGCCAGGGCGTCCGCGAGGTGCGTCAGGCCGTCGGGGTCCGGCTGCGGGGAGGCCAGGGGGACGGCCGAGTCGTTGATGCCGGCGGCGATCAGCAGCGTGTCCGGGCGGCGCGCGGCGAGGAGGGCCGGGGTCTGCTCGGCGACGCCGGCCAGGGTGTTTCCCGGGACGGCCAGGTTGAACACCCGGTGGTCGTGCTCGTTCGCGCCGATGTGGCGGGCCGCGAGCCGGGCCGCCCAGCCGCCCCGCGGATCGCAGCGCCCGTACGCGATGCTGTCGCCCGCGATCACGATCCGGGCCGCGGAGCGCAGCGGGTCCGCGTCCAGGTAGGCCCAGGCGCTCTCCCCGGATGAGAGCAGTACCCGTCGGCGGACGTAGTCGTCCACCTCGTAGGCGTCGGCGGCGGCCAGTTCCCCGTCGGTCAGGCGCAGGACGGCGCCCTCGACCACGGAGCCCAGCCGGCACTCCAGGGTCAGGTGGACGTCGAGACCGCTGGCGGCGATCACGTCCGGGTCGGTGATCTTCAGGGGCCGGGTGGTGTAGCCGACCAGCGAGGCAGGGGAGCTGGGCACGGTCCGGCCGAAGAGGGTGGTCTGGACGTGTGCGTCCCTCAGCGTGCCGAAGGAGAACAGGGCATGGGGGCGTGACTCGGTCACCGGGAGGGCCAATGCCTTTCTTCAAAGGATGATCATCACGTCACCCTAACCCGGACCGGGCCCGCGAACAGGACGGAAACTGTACGAACGATCGTGCTAGCATCCCGCTCGTCCTGCCAGCGACAGATCCGGAGAACCGGGCATGCACCCCATGGCTTCACTCCTGAGCGTCACCCTCGCCACAGCCGCCCGGGTCGCCCCGGGCCCCGCCGGAAAGCTCGCCTTCCGGCTCTTCATCCGGCCGCTCGGACGGGCCCGGCTGCGGCCGGAGGAACGGGAGGTGATGGCCCGGGCGCGGACCGGGCGGCTGACCGTGAACGGGGTACCCGTCACCACGTACAGCTGGGGAAAGGGGCCGCGTCCCGTGCTGCTGGTGCACGGCTGGTCCTCGCGGGCGTCGCGGTTCGCCGGGTTCGCCGAGGCGCTCCTCGCCCAGGGGCACGGAGTGGTCGCCTTCGACGCCCCCGGGCACGGGGAGTCCGGCGGCCGGGCCGCCTCCGTCCGCGACTACCGCGAGGTCATCCGCCTGCTGCACGCCGAGCACGGCGGGTTCTCCGCGGTGGTGGCCCACTCCGTCGGGGTCCTGTCGACCCTCTTCACCCTCCGCGACGGCATCCGCGTGGAGCGCATGGCGGCCCTCGGCGGCGTCGCCCACTTCGACCACCTCGTCGCCGGGTTCCGCAAGGCCCTGCGGGTCGGACCGGCCGTCGAGCGGGTCCTGCGCGACCACGTGGAACACCGGCTCCTGGCCGGCACCCCGGACGTCTGGCGCCGCCTCGACGCCCGCGAGAACCCCGGGCCGAGCCCCGAACGCCTCCTGCTCGTGCACGACGAGGACGACGACATGGCCGCCCCCGGCGAGTCCCGGTCCCTCGCCGCGGCCTACGGCGAGCGCGCCCGGCTGATCGAGACCAAGGGGCTCGGCCACCGGCGGATCCTGGGCGACGCCGGGGTCGTCGCGGCCGTGGCCGCGTTCATCGGGGAGGCGGAGCCGCACGCCGGGCCGGGCCCCGCGCCTGATCCCGCGCGGGATTCCGTGCAGGATCCGCTGACGGGTGCGGGTGCGGGTGCGGGTGCGGGTGCCGGTGC
>NZ_JZWV01000332.1 GCF_000966975.1 Streptomyces katrae
CTCGTAGGCCTCCAGGGCCGACTCCAGCTGCTCGATCGCCGGCAGGTCCAGGTGGTTCGTCGGCTCGTCCAGGACGAGCAGGTTCACCCCGCGGCCCTGGAGCAGCGCCAGCGCCGCCCGGGTGCGCTCGCCCGGGGACAGCGTCGCGGCCGGGCGCAGCACATGCGCCGCCTTCAGGCCGAACTTGGCCAGCAGCGTGCGCACCTCCGCCGGCTCGGTGTCCGGGACCGCCGCGCAGAAGGCCTCCAGCAGCGACTCCTCGCCGAGGAACAGCCCGCGGGCCTGGTCCACCTCGCCGACCAGGACGCCGGAGCCGAGCGTGGCGGAGCCGGAGTCCGGGGCCAGCCGGCCCAGCAGGACGGCGAGGAGGGTGGACTTCCCGGCGCCGTTGGCCCCGGTGATCGCGACCCGGTCCGCCCAGTCGATCTGCAGGGAGGCCGGGCCGAAGGCGAAGTCCCCCCGCTTGACGGCCGCCTCGCGCAGGGTCGCGACGACCGAGCCGGAGCGCGGGGCCGCCGCGATCTCCATCCGCAGCTCCCACTCCTTGCGCGGCTCCTCGACCACCTCCAGCCGCTCGATCGCCCGCTGCGTCTGGCGGGCCTTCGCGGCCTGCTTCTCGCTGGACTCCCCGCGCAGGGCCCGGCCGATCTTGTCGTTGTCGGAGGACTTGCGGCGGGCGTTGCGCACGCCCTTGTCCATCCAGTTCCGCTGCATCTGGGCCCGGCCCTCGAGGGCGGCCTTCTTGTCCGCGTACTCCTCGAACTCCTCGCGGGCGTGGCTGCGGGCCCGGGCGCGCTCCTCCAGGTACGACTCGTAGCCGCCGCCGTAGAGGTTGATCTGCTGCTGGGCCAGGTCGAGTTCGAGGACCTTGGTGACGGTCCGCGTCAGGAACTCGCGGTCGTGGCTGATGACGACGGTGCCCGCGCGCAGCCCCGTCACGAACCGCTCCAGCCGTTCCAGACCGGCGAGGTCCAGGTCGTTGGTGGGCTCGTCCAGGAGGAACACGTCGTAACGGGACAGCAGCAGGGAGGCGAGGCCGGCGCGGGCGGCCTGGCCGCCGGACAGCGCCGTCATCGGCAGGTCCAGGCTCACCCCCAGGCCCAGCTCGTCCGCGGTCTCCTGGGCCCGCTCGTCCAGGTCGGCGCCGCCGAGGTTCAGCCACCGGTCGAGGGTCTCCGCGTACGCGTCGTCGGCGCCGGGGGTGCCGTCCACCAGCCCCTGCGTGGCCTCGTCCAGCGCCGCCTGCGCGGCCGCGACCCCGGTCCGCCGGGCCAGGAACTCCCGTACCGTCTCACCCTCCCGCCGCTCGGGCTCCTGCGGGAGGTGGCCGACGGCCGCACCGGGCGGGGAGAGCCGCAGCTCACCGGTCTCGGGGGTGTCCAGTCCGGCGAGCAGCCGCAGCAGGGTCGACTTCCCGGCGCCGTTGACGCCGACGAGGCCGATGACGTCGCCGGGTGCGACGACGAGGTCGAGGCCGGCGAAGAGCGTGCGCTCGCCGTGCGCGGCGGTGAGGTTCTTGGCGACGAGGGTTGCAGTCATGATGCCCCGATCCTATCGGCGCGCCGCGCGCCGGCGGCCTACCCGCCGGTCAGCCGCAGACCGGCCCACAGGGCGGCCACCGCCGCCGCGAGGGCCGCGGGGGTGGTGAGCAGCCCGAGGCGGGTGAAGTCCCCCAGCCGGACGTCCTCGCCGTGCACGTGCAGCATCCGCCGCCACAGCAGGGTGGCCAGCGAGCCCGCGTAGGTGAGGTTGGGGCCGATGTTCACCCCGATCAGCACGGCCAGCACCACGCCGGGCCCGGCCGGCGCGGCCAGCGGGAGCAGGGCCAGCACCGCGGGCAGGTTGTTGATCAGGTTGGCGAGCACGGCGGCCACCCCGGCCACCGCCAGCAGCGCGGGCAGCGAGTCCCCGTCGGGCGTCAGCCACTCCAGCCCGTCGCCGAGCCCGTGGTCCACCACCGCCCGGACGACCACCCCCAGCGCCAGGACGAACAGGCAGAACGCGGGCGCGGTCGAGGCCAGCAGCCGCCTCGGGGTGGTCTCGCGGCGCCGCAGGGCCCGCACGCCCAGCGCCACCGCACCGGCCAGCGCCGCCCAGGCCGGGCTCGCCCCCGCCAGCGAGGCCACCGCGAACCCCGCCAGGGTCAGCGCCAGCACAGCCGTCGCGAACCGGGGCAGCGGCGCGGGCTCCGCCGCCTCGGGCACATGCTCGGGCGGGGCCGCCAGGTCGCCCCGGAAGTACCGGCGGAACACCACGTACTCCACCCCGATGGCCACCGCCCAGGGCAGGGCCATCAGCCCCGCGAACCGGGTGAAGGTCAGCCCGCTCGCGGCGAAGGCCAGCAGGTTCGTCAGATTGGAGACGGGCAGCAGCAGCGAGGCCGTGTTCGCCAGGTGCGCGGTGGCGAACACGTGCGGGCGCGGGCGGGCCCCCAGCCGGGCGGACGTGGCCAGCACCACCGGAGTCAGCAGCACCACCGTGGCGTCCAGGCTGAGGGCGGCCGTCACCGCCGAGGCCGCCAGGAACACCCCGCCCAGCAGCCCCGTCGCGCCCCGCCCGGCCGCACGCCGGGCCACCGCGGCCCCCGCCGCCCGGAACAGCCCCTCGTCCGCGCACAGCTGCGCGAGGGCCAGGATCACGGCCAGGAACCCGACCACGGGCAGCAGCCCCCGCAGCTGCTCCCAGGC
>NZ_JZWV01000333.1 GCF_000966975.1 Streptomyces katrae
GGCGTCGGCCGGCGACACCACCCCGAGCGCGACGAGCAGCCCGGCCGCCGGCACGGCGGCGGCCGCCTCGGGCAGTCCGCGCGGACGCAGCACGGCGAAGCCGAGGACGAGCAGCAGGAGGGCGCAGGACAGGGACTCGGCGAGGACGGTGTTCAGGGCGGTACTCCGGGACGGGCGTGCGTGGGGGACGTACAAGCATCCCATCCCCCGGCAGGGCCCTCGTCCGGCGCGTGTCCGGATGGGTGGGACACCCGTCATTGCACCCCTCGGGGCGGGGTCACACCATGGAGGCATGCCACTGCGAAGCGTGCCGTGCTCTGCGGGCTGACCCTGCTCCCCGACGGGACCTGGAGAGCGCCCGCGCGGCTGGTGTCCGTCTACGCGGAGCGAAATTCCAGCCCGCGCTGGGTAGGGAACCAGCCCCGCGCAGCGGAAGGGGTCGTCCCGTCCGGGCGGCCGCGAAAACAGCACAGCACCCCCTCCGGAGGAGACATGCAGATCGCCGTCCTGCTCTACGAGCGCTTCACCGCCCTCGACGCCATCGGCCCCTACGAAACCCTCAGCCGCCTCGACGGCGCCGATACCGTCTTCGTAGCGGAGCGCAAGGGCCCGGTGCGGACCGACAACGGCGCGGCCGTCCTCGTCGCCGAGAAGGCGCTCGACGAGGTGACCCGCCCCGACATCGTCATCGTCCCCGGCGGCCCGCACCCCGAGATCGAGATGAAGAACCCCGTCGTCCTCGACTGGCTCCGTTCCGTGGACGCCACGACCACCTGGACCACGTCCGTCTGCACCGGCTCGCTGCTGCTCGCCGCCGCCGGCCTGCTCGACGGGCGCCGGGCGACCAGCCACTGGCTCTACCTCGACCAGCTCACCCCCTTCGGCGCCCGGCCCACCGGGGAGCGGGTGGTCTTCGACGGCAAGTACGTCACCGCCGCCGGAGTCTCCTCCGGCCTGGACATGGGGCTCGGCCTGCTCGGCCGGATCGCGGGGGACACGTACGCCCAGACCGTGCAGCTGATGTGCGAGTACGACCCCCAGCCGCCCTACGACGCCGGCTCCCCGGCCAAGGCCCCGGCCGAGATCGTCGCCCGGCTGCGTTCCGTCAGCCCCCTGACGGCTCCGGGCGCCAATCCCTCCGCTCCAGGAAGGCGGCGACACCCTCCGCGGTGTCGCCGCTCGCGGCCGCCTGGCCGCTCCAGTACGCGTCCCGGTCGGTGCGCCCGTCCGCGAACTCCTTCGCCGCGGCCTGCGTCAGCTGCGACCGCGCCGTCAGGACCCGGGTGAACTCGGCCACCCGCTTGTCCAGTTCGCCGGCCGGCAGCAGCTCGTTGAGGAACCCGGCCCGCAGCGCGGTCTCCGCCCCGATCAGATCGGCCGAGAAGAGCAGGTACTTGGCCCATGCGGGGCCGACCAGCGAGGCCAGCCGGCGGGTGGAGGAGGCCGGGTAGACGATGCCCAGCTTCGCCGGGGTCACCCCGAACCGCGCGCCCTCCTCCGCGAACCGCAGGTCGCACGCCGCGGCCAGCTGGCTGCCCCCGCCCACGCAGAAGCCGCGGACCGCCGCCACCGTCGGCTTGGGGAAGGCTGCCAGGGCCTCCTCCGCCGCCACCGCCAGGGCCTGCGGATCCTCGTCCCCGGTGAGGGAGGAGATGTCGGCGCCCGCGCAGAAGGTCGGACCGGCCCCGGTCAGGACCAGCACCCGTACGGCGGGGTCGGCGGCCAGCCCCGGCAGCAGCCGCGGCCAGCCCCGGCAGCAGCCGCGGCAGGGCCCGCCACATGGCGGCCGTCATGGCGTTCCGCTTGGCGGGGTGGGAGATGGTGACCGTGGCCACCCCGTCGGCGACCGTGTGGTGGAGGGCTGCTTCCCGGGCTGCGTCCATGCGCCGGATGCTATCCCGGGACGACGATCCTATGATCAAGGAGACTCCGTCCCCCGGGGGGTGCGAGGAGGTGGCATGCCCATGGGCGCCGACCGAAGGGCCGAGCGGAAACAGCCGCAACAGCAGGAGAAGAAGAAGCTCCACCGCAGTTTCGGGCTGCTGGCGCTCCTCGGCGTGGTCCTGGTGCTGGCCGGGCTGGTGGGCCTGGTCTACGCCGGTGTGGCCACCCTGACGTCGATGTTCCTCTTCGGCTGGCTGCTGCTGATCGGCGGGCTGGTCGGCCTCGCCCAGGCGGTCCAGTCCCGCAGGAGCAAGTACTTCTGGCTGGCCGTCGTCGTCGCCGCGGTCAACCTCGCCGCCGGGTTCGTGATCCTGCGGCGCCCCGAGGCGAGCGCCGAGGCGCTGACGATGTTCGCCGCGCTGCTCTTCCTCATCGGCGGGGTGTTCCGCCTGGTGGGCTCCCTGGTGGTGCGCGGGCCCTATTTCGGGCTGTTCCTGATCCAGGGGGCCTTCGGCATCCTGCTGGGCATCCTGATCCTCTGGGAGTGGCCCGGCAGCAGCCTGTACGTGATCGGGACCTTCTTCTCCCTCGCCCTGCTGTTCGACGGGCTGAGCCTGGTGGCGGTCGGCATGGGCGGACGCCGGATCCTGGGTCTGGTCAGGGAAGACACGGAGAGCGGGCCGGACGCGGCAGACACTGCCAAGCGGAGCGTGGCGGATCAGGAACAGTCCAACAACTGACTCCGTCATACGCCGGTGGTCAGAAAGTGTCCGATTGCTGCTGACTTCTGGTCAGCGGCGCGGTCCGGACCAGGCGGCTCGCCACTCTTGACGCGTGGAGACGATCGAGCGTGAAGACGGGGGCCGGAAGATGGACGACAGCGGGAGCATCCCGCAGGCCAGGGGAGGTGAGACGGCGGCTCCGGCCGATCCCCTCACGTACGAGGGGGTGTGGCGCTTCACCGCGCCGGCGGTTGAAGAATCCGTTCCGCAGGCCCGCCGGGCGGTCCGCGACCTGCTCGCCCGCCAGGAGGTGCCGGCCACGCAGGAGCTGGTGTACTCCCTGCTGCTGATCGTCTCCGAGCTGGTGACGAACTCGGTCCGGCACGCCGCCCTGCTCTCCCCGGAGGTGGGCGTCGAGGTGGCGGTGGGCCGGGAATGGGTACGGGTGGCCGTCGAGGACGACCACCCGTACCGGCCCAAGGCGCTGGAGGCCGACTTCGGCCAGACCGGCGGCCGGGGCCTGCTGCTGGTCCGCGAGGTCACCCGGGAGGCCGGCGGGGTGTGCGACGTGGAGCACACCTCCACCGGCGGCAAGGTGATCTGGGCCGCACTGCCGCTCACGGCCCCGGCCCGGCCCCTCTGAGGCCCCGGCCCGCCGACGACGGGCCCGCTCCGCACCCGAACGGCGCAGCGGCTACCAGCCGGCCGCGTCGCCGGTCAGCTCGCGGATCGCGGGACGCGCGGCGTCCAGCACCGTCATGAACCAGGCCGAGAACGGCTCCTTCGCGTGCCGCTTCGCCAGCTCCTCGGCGGTCACGAAGGCGGTGTCCCCGACCTCCTCCGGGTCCGGGTCCAGCGAAGCCTGGGCGAGTCCCACGAACAGGTGGTTGTACTCCTGCTCGACCAGTCCCGACGCGGGGTCCGGGTGGTTGTAGCGCACCGTTCCCGCCTCCGCGAGCAGTGAGGGCGAGAGCCCGAGCTCCTCGTGGGTGCGCCGGGCCGCCGCCGCGAACGGGGACTCGCCGGGGTAGGGGTGACCGCAACAGGTGTTCGACCAGACGCCGGGGGAGTGGTACTTCCCGAGGGCGCGCTGCTGGATCAGCAGCCGGCCCTGCTCGTCGAAGAGGAACACGGAGAACGCCCGGTGCAGCAGACCCGGGGACTGATGGGCGGAGAGCTTCTCCGCCGTGCCGATGGTGTTGCCGGACTCGTCGACCAGTTCGAGCATGATCGATTCTTGAGCGCCGGTGCCGGCGGACGCGCTGTTGTTGGCGCCAGTGGCTGATGTGGTCGGCATACCCATCCTTCGCTTCGGACTTCGGTCTTCAGTCTGCCGTACAAAAGGGGCTTGTCCCCACTTCGGCCATCCGCGCATGTCCGGCCCCCGCCACGTGGTAACGGCGGGGACCGGACGGCCCGTCAGGCCTCAGACGCCGAAGGGGGCCGGATACCCGATCGTGCCCGCCGGCACCGGAACGGAATCGTCCAGCACCAGCGCCATCATGGCCTCGTCCGGCACCTCGAAGGGAGCCCGGATCCCGTAGCGCGAGGCCGGCACGAACCCGAACCGCGGATAGTAGGAGGGATGCCCCAGGACCAGCACCAACGCCTCCCCGCGTGCCGCCGCGGCCGCGAGCAGCGCCCGTACCACCGCACTGCCCGCGCCCGAGCGCTGGAGCGCGGGATCGGCCGCCACCGGCGCGAGCGCGAGCGCCGGCGCGCCGTCCACGTGGCACCGGGTCAGCAGGGCGTGCGCCGCCACCGACCCGTCCGGGCCCTCGGCCACGTACGACAGCCCCGGGAGCCAGGCCCCGTCGGCGCGCAGCGCGTCCACGAGATCAGCCTCCAGCGGGGTGTCGAAGGCCGCCAGGTTGACGGCGCGCACGGCCGCCACATCGGCCGCGGTCTCCGGCCGGGTCCGCCAGCGGCCCCCGTCCGCGGCCGGCTCCGCCGGGGTCTCGGGGGACTGCCGGGGCAGCCCGGGGTGCGGCTCCGGGAACGCCGCGAAGGCCTCGTCGGCGGAGCTGCTGTGATGGGTGTTGCTCGTGTTGTCGGTCAACGTGAACCCTTGAACGGGGGCTCCGGCCGACGGGACCTGTCGCTCAGCAAGAGCTGAGATCAGAGGATCAGGCCCGGCCGGACGCCCGGGAAGACGGGGAGACGTACCGGAGTTCGCCGCGCACGGCAGCGATCGCTGCGACCGTCATCAATCCACCTCTTCCACGTCCGGAGCCGGCGTCCACCTTAACATCGGCTCCCAAACCGGACGGATGTGGGCCGAACGGCTGATGAATGCCGTCTTCCATCCATCCGATAGCCTCTGCCGACAGCCGCAGCCCGCAGCCGCCGTGCCGCCGCGCTTTCTGCAGCCGCCCACGAGGCGCCCGCCCGGAATGTTCGTTGCAAGGAGTGAGTCCGTCTGTCGACCGTCATCCTCACCGGCCTGCCGGTCCCCGGATCACCGCTTGAAGACGAGCTCCGTTCGCTCGGTTTCGACGTCCGCGCGGTCCCCGCTCCCGAAGACGCCCCCGCGGCGCTGGCCGGCGTACCGGCCGGGCAGCGGGTGGCCGTCGTCGACAGCGGCTTCGTCGGGCACCCGCACGCGCTGCGCCTCGCGCTGACCGACCCGCGCTTCGACGCCTGCGCCGTGACCGGCGCCTTCGCCGTCCAGCCCGGCGCCCGGGCCGCCCTGGAGCGGGCCGCCGCGCTCACCCCGGACGGCGAGGGCCCGTACGCGGACCGGCTCGCCGCGGCCGTCGAGGCCTCCGGGACCGCCGTCCAGCGCCCCGAGCTCGGCACCCTGGTCGCCGCCGTGCCCTCCGGTGCGGCGGAGCGCGCCGAGGCCCTGGCCGCCGTCGCGGCCGTGGACGACGAGGCCGTCCGGCTGCGCAGCGCCGTGAAGGCCCGGGACGGGTTCTTCACCACCTTCTTCATCAGCCCGTACTCGCGCTACATCGCCCGCTGGTGCGCACGCCGCGGCCTGACCCCGAACCAGGTCACCACCGCCTCCCTGCTCACCGCGCTGCTCGCGGCGGGCTGCGCCGCCACCGGCGAGCGCTGGGGCTACGTCACCGCGGGCGTGCTGCTGCTCGTCTCCTTCGTCCTGGACTGCACCGACGGGCAGCTCGCCCGCTACTCGCTGCAGTACTCGACGATGGGCGCCTGGCTGGACGCGACCTTCGACCGGGTCAAGGAGTACTCCTTCTACGCCGGGCTCGCGCTCGGCGCGGCCCGCGACGGCGACGACGTCTGGGCGCTCGCGCTCGGCTCGATGATCCTCATGACCTGCCGGCACGTGGTCGACTTCTCCTTCAACGAGGCCAACCACGACGCCACCGCCAACACGAGCCCCACGGCCGCCCTCTCGGACCGGCTCGACAGCGTCGGCTGGACCGTCTGGGTCCGGCGGATGATCATCCTGCCGATCGGCGAGCGCTGGGCGATGATCGCGGTCCTGACCGCCACGACCACCCCCCGGATCGTCTTCTACGCCCTGCTCATCGGCTGCGCCTTCGGCGCGCTGTACACCACCGCCGGACGCGTCCTGCGCTCGGTGACCCGCCGGGCGAAGAGGACCGACCGGGCCGCGCAGGCCCTGGCCGACCTCGCCGACTCCGGCCCGCTCGCGGAGCTGGTCGCCAAGGCCGCCTCCCGCCCCAGGCCCCTCCCGCGGCTGCCCTTCGCCGTGCTCGGCGCGGCGCTGGTGGTCGGCGTCGCCTGGTACGAGCCCTTCGGCAGCACCACGGTGATCTACGCCGCCCTGATCTACGCCCTGCTCAGCGGCGTCGCGGTCGGGATCCCGCCGCGCGGGCCGCTGGACTGGCTGCTGCCCCCGCTGTTCCGGGCCGCCGAGTACACCACCGTGCTCGTCCTCGCCGTCAAGGCGGACGTCCCCGGGGCCCTTCCGGCCGCATTCGGACTGGTCGCGGCGGTCGCCTACCATCACTACGACACGGTCTACCGCATCCGCGGTGGCTCGGGGGCTCCCCCGCGCTGGCTGGTGCGGGCGACGGGTGGTCACGAGGGCAGGGTCCTGCTGACCGTGGTCCTGGCCGCCGTCCTCGCCCGTGAGGCGTTCCCCGTCGCGCTCACGGCCGTGGCCGTGTTCGTGGCTCTGGTGGTGCTCGTGGAGAGCATCCGCTTCTGGGTCTCCGCCGGAGCACCCGCCGTACACGACGAAGGAGAACCCGCATGATCGGCCTTGTACTCGCTGCCGGTGCCGGACGCCGTCTGCGTCCCTACACCGACACCCTGCCCAAGGCGCTCGTGCCCGTCGGCCCCGAAGGCCGGGAGGACAGCCTCACCGTCCTCGACCTGACCC